>JBEBJW010001242.1:0-2726 GCA_040079715.1 Myxococcota bacterium
GTCCGACGACGGGTTGCCCCACCCGTCGCGCAGCGCGGCGACCATCCGCTCCACCACCTCGGGGTCGACCGGGGTGGTCGCGTTGTGGTCGAGGTAGATCACGTCGGCCTCGGCGCGGTCGGCGGTCACGGGGGCCCGAACAGGGTCAGCTCGTCGACGATCCCGTTCGGCGAGATCGCGCCGTCGGCGCGCTCCTCGTCCTCGATCTCGACCCCGTACGCGTCCCACACGATCTGACTGACCGCGAGGGTGCCGAGCACGTCGACGAACACCGCGCTCGACGCGGGGCCGAGCGCGTCGACCCAGCACCGGGGCGAGATCCCGACCCCGAGCCCGTCCACCGTCGCGCCGGCGTACCGGGTGGTGCCGCGGACGAACGACGCGCGGCTGCCGTCGATCGGTGCGTCCGGCCCGTCGTCGTCGGTCAGCGGGAACGCCACGTCGATCGCCTGGTCCCAGTGGCAGTACCACAGCCCGTCGATGACCTCGCAGTCGGTGGGGCCGACCGCGGACCCGAGCGCCGCCGATACGGTGTCGAACGTCGCGCCGGCGCACGCGCCCTCGATGCAGCCCCCGACGAGGTCGATCTCGTCGCTCGGCTTGAACGGCACGCACGGCCCGAGCGCCTCGAGCACGTCGTTCGCGGTCGGTGGGGCCGGATCCGGCGGCGGCGGCCAACAGTGGCCGTCTTCACCCCGGACGAACCCCGGGCGGCACGGATCGTCGGCCCCGGGAGCGTCGGCGCACGCGGCGACGGCGGCGCACGCGGCCAGGAGGAGGAGCGTCGGCACGGCGGGTGAGGGGAGCATCGGCGAGGGACTAACTGGTCGGGTGGGTCCCGGTCACCGCCCGACCCGCCCGCGGTGGTACCGTCCGCCGGATGGACCCGTACGAGATCGTCCCCTACGGATCTCGACCGTACGCCGAGGCACATCCGGACCGGCTGTGCGTCGTCGGGCGGCTGTTCGGCCTGTGCCCGCCCGATCCGGCGACCGCTCGGGTGCTCGAGCTCGGGTGCGGCGCCGGGCTTCACCTCGCGCCGATCGCTGCCCGGTTGCCGGGTTCTCGCTGCGTGGGGGTCGACCGCAACCCGGCCGCGATCGCCCGCGCCAGGGGGACGGCCGCGCAGCTCGGGGCGTCGAACCTGACGTTCGTCGAGGCCGACCTCTGCGCGGCAGACCCTCCGCTCGCCGACGCCACGCTGCCCGACGCGTACGACTACGTGATCGTCCACGGGGTGTACTCGTGGGTCCCGGCCGAGGTCCGGGACGCGATCCTCGCCCGGTGCGCGCGGTGGCTCGCGCCCACCGGGATCGCGTACGTCAGCTACAACACCCGTCCGGGGTGGCAGCTCCGCGGGATGCTGGCGGAGATGCTTCAGTTCCATGCGGAGGGGTTCGAGGCGCCGGAGAAGAAGGTCGCGCAGTCGAGGGCGCTGCTCCAGTTCCTGGCCGAGGCGGTGCCGGACTCGGAGCCGTACGGCGCCTGGCTCCGGCGCGAGGCGCGGCTGGTCGCGGCCCAGCCGGACGCGTGGGTGTTCCACGACCTGCTGGCCCACGAGAACGCGGCGGTCCTGGTGAGCGAGTTCGTCGCGCACGCGCGGGCCCACGGCCTGCAGTACCTCGGCGACGCGGATCTGCCGTCGATGCTGCCGGACCGGCTGCCCCCGACCGTGCGGCGGGTGCTCGACACGCTCGGGTCGGACCTCGTGCGGCTCGAGCAGTACCTCGACTTCGTGGTGTGCCGGAACTTCCGGCGGTCCCTGCTGTGCCGGCCCGGGGTCGAGATCGACCGGGACCTCGCGTGGCCGCGGCTCGAGGGGGCGTGGCTCCGCGGTCCGGTCGAGTCGCTCGGGGTGGACGACGCGGGCGGCGAGGTGTTCCGGACCCGGGCCGGCGACACGCTGTCGACCACGGTGCCGTCGCTGCGAGCCGCGTTCGAGATCCTGGCGGACGCGGATCCGGCGCCGATCGCGTTCGACGCGCTGGTCTCGGAGGCATCGGCCCGCGCGGGCTCCACCACCGAGCGGTTCGACCGGGAGCTGATCGGACGGAACCTGCTGCTGTGCTTCGCCCGCGGGGTGTTGGAGGTGCTCCCGCGCGAGATCGCGGTCGCGCGGACGCTCGCGCCCCGGCCAGTCGCGGATCCGGTGATCCGGGCGCTGGCGGTCGGCGGGGAGGGCGTGCCGTCGCTGCTGCACGAGCACGTGCCGATCGACGCGATCGACCGGAGCCTGCTCCCGCGGCTCGACGGGACCCGGACGGTGGCGGCGCTGATCGACGAGCTCGGCCGGGCGGTCGACGGCGGCGCGCTCGTCGCCCCGTCGGACCGGGACCGGGTGTCGTCGTTCCTGGCCGAGGCGGTGCCGGATCGGCTCCAGCGGTACCTGCGGGCGGGGCTGCTGTCCGCCTGAACGCACGGCGGAGGTCAGGCCCGCCGGAACCGCGCGAAGTCGACGTGGTCGTTCGCGGCGACCCACACCGTCCACCGCCCGGGGCCGAGGGCGGCGACCGCGACGCCGTCGTCGGCCGGGATCGCCTCGGGGTCCGCTGCGCCGTCCGACGCCGAATCGAACACGAACAGGCGGCCGTCGACGAGGTCGATCGTCCCGAGCTCGCGCCACCGATCGGCCGGGACCCGCGTCGGGTCGGAGCTCGGCCCCTCGACCTCGCCGCGGATCAGGTACCCGCCGTCGGGATCGGCGAGGAACGTGGTGACGAGCTCGG
>JBEBJW010001243.1:0-2725 GCA_040079715.1 Myxococcota bacterium
GTCGTCGGTGACCGCCTCGTCGAGGCCGAACCACTCCACGCGCACCCCGTCGACGCGCCGTGGGACGTCGGCCGGGATCGACGCCTCGGTGAACGTGAGCACGACGTGGTCTCGGTCGGGATCGCCGCGCACCAGGCGGTCGATGGCGCCGAACCGAACGGCGACCAGCGGCTGCGGGACGAGCGCGAACGAGACGCCGCGGGCCCCGCTGCGCCTGGAGCCGAGTGCGTGCACCGGGCCGCCACCGTAGTGCACGGGCTTCAGGCCGAGCAGGCGCTGGAGCGAGGGGGCGACGGTGTCGAGATCGACTTCGATCCAGAACGCGAGCTCGTGGGCGATGCGCTCGTCGTGGCAGCGGGGAGGGGAGTGCTGGCAGACCGCGACCAGGCCGTCGTCCTCGATCAGCCGCATCGAGCAGAGCGAGCGGCACGGGTACATGTCGTCCGCGATCAGCGACCGGCGACGGGCGACGCCGAGTCGCTCCGCGGCCTGCACGGCCTCGGGTCCGAGCTCCGCGATCAGGGCGGGGAGCGGGATGGCGACGGGCCAGCTCTGGCCGAGCAGGCGGAACACCCCGGTCAGGCGGCCAGCCACGAGGCACCCCCGGACGGCCCGACCAGGAAGCCGCGCTCCTCCAGGAAGGTCCGGATGTGCCGATCGCCGCGGCGCCAGTCCCAGGCCATCACGTCGGGGATCTGGAGGTCCACCTCGCGCGGTCGCCGCTCGGTCCTGAGCTGCAGCCGGAGGCGCGCCGCCCGCAGGGGGCCCTGCCGGTGCGGCTCGGAGAGGCAGTGGAGCACGTCGGCCCCGCTCACGGTGGTGACTTCGTTGCCGGCCCGCCGTGCGGCCATCTCGAGCCGGACCACCTTGGCGGCGAGCACCCCGACCGTCGGCTCGAGCGCTTGCCCGCGCCGCTCCGCCAGGGGATCGAGCGTGACGCGCAGGCTCTCCCGGAAGGCGTCACCCCGAGCGTGCAGCAGGAACCCGAACTCGCTGGCCAGCAGGTCGGTCACGCGGGCGCCATCTGCGAACACGCGGAGTCGACGTCGCCCGGGGTCGTACACCACGAGGTCGTAGGTGGTCGGACCCGCCACGACCCGGCGCCCGCCGTCGGCCTCGCGCTCGAGTCGGGAGTACCCGGCGTACTCCAGGCAGAAGTACGAGGAGCCGTCGCGCTCGCGCCAGGTGTGGAGGCGGCAGTCGCGTCCGAGCCCCATGCGGAGGCCGTCCGCGAGGTCGGTGAGATCGAGGTCGCCGAGCGGTTGGGTCCGCGGGGGACCGACGAACTCGCGGAACGGTCGCAGTGCCTCGGTGAAGCGGCGGCCCAGGGCCCGGTCGAAGGTGTCGGGGTGCTGGAGCAGGGTGCGGACCGCGGTCACGACCGGGAGGCTGCACGGGTCGGCGAACAGGGGGCCGCCCGCCGCGTAGACGATCTGGTCCACGCCGGCGGGGTCTGCGAGCCAACCGACGCGGTGGATGGCGTCGATCAGCTCGGCTGGGACGCGATCGCGGTGCGCCCAGAGGCGCTGCGGGTCGCCGATCTGCGCAGGGTCGAGACCCGCCGCGGTCAGCGCGGTGGCGTGCGCGGCCATCAGCGTCCGGAACAACGGCTCCGGCACGCCCTCCAGGCGGGCCACGTCCTCATAGCCCAGGTACAGGTCCCTCATCCTGGCCCCCTTGAACACGAGTTCAGTATCCGGGATACCCGGGGTACAAGCTTTGGTCGAGCGGCACCCCGCGTGGATCTGAGCCGATCAGGTCGACCCGGACGGGCTCGCCGGCGCGCGCGAATCGGCCAAAATCTGTCCGCTTCGCATGGGACGCCCTGTCAGCCGTGATCCCCTGGCGTCTCGAACGCGATCTCGCCGAGGGGGCCGAGCGGCCACGCGGCCCGCAGGCCGGGTCGGAGGTCGACGACCAGCTCGAACCCGCCCGCACACGGCGTCGAGCTCAGGATGGCCGGTCCGAGAGCGGCGGCGACGAGGCGAGCGGCGGCTCTCGGCACGGTCAGCACCAGCCGGCCGTCGACGTTCGCGAGCCCGGCCTCACCCCACGCGCCGAGCGTGATTCCCAGGCCCTCGCCGTCGGGGAGGCGGAGCGGGTACACCTCGACGAGCGCGCCCGAACGCAGGCGGCGGGCGGCGATCGGCCCCGCGAGCAGCGGCTCGACGAGGTCGGCGATCCGGGCCCCCACGAAGTGCTCGACCGGGTCGAACGCGCCGAGGCGGAGGACCGGCACCACCAGGTCGAGGCGCAGGTCGGCGCTCATCCCGTCCCTCCGTCGGTCGGCGCGGGCTCGTGGTCGATCACGTCGACCGGGACGATCGGCAGAGCGGGGGGCTCGTCGATCGGCGCGTCGTCGTCGGGGTCCTCGTCCTCCGGCGGCAGCGAGAGCTCGACGGCGGCGGCGAACGCCTCGGCGAGCTCGTTCAGCAGCCCGCACACGTGGGTGAGCAGGCGCTGGCTGCCGGCCTCGGCCTCGAGGTTCAGGTACAGCAGGTGGGCGACGGTGAAGCGCTGCTCGTCCTCGGCGAGGTCGGACCAGTCCGCCATCGACTGCGCGAGGTCGCGCTTCTTGTGCACGTCGAACGCCTCGCCGTAGAACGTGCGGGCGGTGTCGAGGAACGACGGGGTCTTCTTGGGCATGACGTCTCCTTCCGGCGCAGCGCGCCGGGGTTCGAAGTGGGACTCGGGTTCAGCTCGCCTTGGCGAGGGGCTCCGCGGC
>JBEBJW010001244.1:0-2722 GCA_040079715.1 Myxococcota bacterium
AGGAGGGCCGCGAGGGCGAGGACGGGGGGCGACATACGGTGGTACACGTGTCGGTTCCCTGCAGGTTCGTGGATCCACCTCGGGATCCACCTGGGCTTGTGGGGCACGGATCAGCGCACTTCGTAGCACAGCTCGGTCGGGCTTCCCCGCCGGGAGATCTCGAAGCAGAAGCTCGACTCGCTCCGCATCGTGTTGTAGGCGTTCATCGCGGACTGTACCGAGTTCAACGGCGACCCGTTGACCGAGTGGATGATGTCGCCGTTCTTGATGCCGAGCTGGTCTGCGAGGGTGTTCCGGCGGATGGCGGACAGTCGGTACCCGTCGAACTCGCCGTCCGGACCCCGGTGGAGCAGCGCGCGCCCCATCTTCGAGATGCCCTCGAGGTCGTTGATGTTCTTCTCGAACATGTCCTTCGACACGACGAACTTGTTGTCGCCGGACTGCTCGACGCCCTCGACCGCGGGCGCGTCGCCCTCGGGCTCGAGCGCGGCGGTGAGCTCACCGCCCTCGAGCATCAGGTACTCGATCGTCCCGTCCGGCTTCTTGAGTCCGACCCGGTCGAACCCGATGTCGACCACCTCGCGATCGTGGATCATGTCGCCGGTGTAGTAGGTGCTCGGCAGATCCGGAGACGCTTCCTCCGCGATCAGCGCGCTGCTGTACTCGATCGGGTCCGCGACCGCGACCGCGAGCAGCTTCGCCCGCAGATCCGACCGGACCTCGCCCGGACCGGTGAGGGTCGGGGTGCGGGTGGCCCACAGGTCGATCATCGCCACGTCGAAGATGTTCCGGCTCATGATGCCGTTCAGGTACTGCTCCTCGGTCAGCGCGCGCGTGAACGAGCTCGCGCCCGACGACGGCCGGCTCGACGCGATCGGCGCGGTCGCCGACACGGGACCGGGCGCGGCGGCGTACTTCGCGATCAGCTGGTTCGCCCCGAACGCGGTTCCCCCCGCGACGAGGGTGAGCAGCGCGAGGACGAGGATCGGCAGCGTGCGCGACACGGAAGGCCTCCCGGAGCGAGTACCGACTAGCCCCGACGATGAACCACAGCAAGCGACGTGCCAGAGATCCGCGGCAGTGGCGCCGCCCCGACGATCCGCCCCCGACCGCCCGATCGGGCCGAGCAGCGCCGGGCGCCCATTCTCCGGTCTAGATCATCTTTGAACCTAGCGAATTGTCCGAGCGGCTCCCCATGGGACCAGCGCGCTCGCGACAACCTGTCACTCGGGCTTAGCAGGGTCCGGTTTGTCCGACAGGTTGTCACCGGCCGCGCGGACCACCGCGAGGTACCGGTCGGAGTGCGGCGCGATCGGCTCCCACGCGGCGAGCAGCCCGGCGAACCCGTCCGGGTCGTCCGCCGCCCAGCGCTTGATCAGCGACGGCGACATCCCGACCGTCTCGCGCAGCATCCGGGCGGCGATCACGGCGTCGAACGGCACCTCCTCGCGCCACGCCTTCCACACGGCCCAGGTGCGCTCGAGCTGGAACGCGGCGGTCGCCGTGACGGCCTGCACCGGGTCCACGTCCGGACCGGGCTCGAGCGTCGTCGCCAGCGCCGCCAGCGTGTTCGCCGCCGCCCGACCCGGCGGTCCCGGCGTGCGGACTCGATCCAACGCGGCCTGCCACGCCTCGATCGCGGGGACATCGCCCTCGCGCGCCTTGACCGACAGGCTGGCGAACGCCGCGCGCTGGACCCCGCCGCCGTCCGCCGCCAGGGCCAGCAGCAGCATCGTCGCCTCGGTCGACAGCGGATCGCCCGGGGCGCGGAGCTCGCGCAGGCGGGCGGCCAGGCGCCGGCGGACCGCGGGGTCCGGGTCGTGGCCGAGGGCAGTCAGCAGGCCGGGCGGGACCACCTGGGGCGCCTCCATCGGGAACGGATCGCTCGCGGTGTGGCGCCAGTACGGCATCAGCGCGTCGATCACCTCGCGCCGGACGAGCGGATCCGGGTGGTCGTGAAGCGCGAGCAGCGCGGCGAACGCAGCGGCGGACGGCACCGGCACCGGGTGATCGCCCGTCCGTCGGAACATCGCACGCACGTCCTCCGGGGTCGCGACCTCCGGGCGGAGCCGCTCGGTCCCGGGCGGATCCGCCGCCGCCCACACCGCCGCCGTGCCGGTCGCCCCCGGCGCGAGGACCGTGTCACCGGTCAGCGCGAACGCGCCGCCCGGGCCCCACCGGAACGTGACCGGCCCGATCGCGGGGCATCGGATGGTCGCGCCCTCGACGGCGCAGATCCCGGCCGCGCCGTCCGCCGCGATCTCGTACACCGATCCGGCCTCGCGGTGGACGGAGACAGCGAGGACCACGCTGCCGGCGGGCTCGGCGCCGGCGGTCGCGACGGGGAGCAGCCACAGCACCGCCGAAGTATGGCACGCTTCGCCGTCGACGGAGGCCCCGGAATGCCGATCACCCTGCCCGAAGCGCTCCTGCTGTTCGCCCTGCACGACGATCGCGGGACCGTCCACTCGGCGGCGTACCTCGCGCTCGATCCCGGGCTCCGGGGCGCGGTCCTGTCGGAGCTCAAGCTCCGCGGGTACGTCCAGGTGCGGACCACCGGCGACATCCGGTTCCACCCTGCCCCGCCGGCCCCGCCGACGATCCCGTTCCTGCGCGAGGCGCTCGACGCGGTGGCGCGGTGCGCGTCGCCCGCCCCGGTCGGGGTGTGGGTCGACGCGCTCGCCGCCGCGCAGCCGGACCAGCGGACCCGCGTGCGGACCGC
>JBEBJW010001245.1:0-2720 GCA_040079715.1 Myxococcota bacterium
GAAGGAATAGGGCCAGGACGGACCCGGCCTGGATCGAATATCCGCTGAAACCGCGTCGTTGTCAACCCGGTCGTATCGTCGTCACGGCACGGCGACGTCGGTCTCCAGGGGTCCCCAGGACTCGGCGACGTGCCAGTCTCCTGCGGGCATTCCGGTGACGGTAGCGGTCCAAGCGGCGCAATACACGATGTCGCAGTTGCCGTCCTCCCACCGGATGGTCGCGGTGCCGGGCGTCGGCCAATCGAGCGCGACCTCGACCGGCACGTCCCCGCCGTTCGCGCAGCCGTCCCACGGCCCGGACCGCGCGACGGTGAACGCCCCCGCCCCGGCCGGCGCGGCGGTGATCCACCCGGCTGCCCCGGTGTCCGCCGTGTCGGCACATCCGACGTACACGCCGTCGGTGCGGATCACCGTGGTCCCCGGCGGAAAATACGACTGCGGATCCGTGTCGGCGTCAGTGTCGGTGTCCGTGTCCGTGTCGGTATCGGTGTCCGTGTCGGTGTCCGTGTCGGTGTCCGTGTCCGCCGTGGTCGTCGCCGCCCCGGTGCACCCCGCGATCAACCACCACCCGCTCCGGTTCAGTCCGTTCATTTCGCCTCCAGGGCATGATGCCGCAATTATCGTGCCGAACGCGCTGTGCGAGGCTTCGGACGGTCGGCCGGCCGGGACCGCGACATCCGTGTCTCGGTCGTCGATTGTCCCGCAGCCCGCGCCCATTCCCACGCAATTCATCTTCCCCACCCTTCGTGCGTCGAAGCTGAATTGTGTTCACTCCACCCCGGTCCACAGGAGCGAATTCCGAGAGCC
Organism: Myxococcota bacterium; assembly: GCA_040079715.1. Taxonomy (GTDB): domain Bacteria; phylum Myxococcota_A; class UBA796; order UBA796; genus JACKER01. Next base: position 808 of record JBEBJW010001245.1, read on the forward strand.
TCCGGCCCGGTCCGCTCAATCGTCAGCGCGTCCGTCTCGGTCTCGGCCCAGTCCTCCGAGCGAGGTGGGGAACACTTTTCGGCGCTCCGGTGGATCGGGCGTTCTTCTGGGTCCACCGATGTTACCATGGGCGCCGATTCACGGAGCTCCCCCCGCATGCGCGCCATCGGTCTGTTGTCGTTCCTCGCGGCCTGCGCGACCGACATCCAGGTTTCGGACAAGGAGAACATCGCGCCCGCCGCGGTGATCAACGCCCCGGCCACCGGCACGGCGTTCCTCGCGACCGAGGCGGTCGAGTTCGTCGGCACCGTGTCCGACGCGAACGGGCTCGACGACCTGACCACCGTCCTGTGGACCTCGACCCTCGACGGGGAGCTCGCGAACCTGTCCGACGCGCCGCCCGACGCGTCCGGCGTCACCCGGACCGCCCAGGTGCTGTCGTCCGGGAACCACGCGATCACCCTGTCGGTCACGGACTCTGCGGGCAACTCGGCCTCGGCGGTGATCGACGTGTCGATCGGCGAGGCGCGCGAGGAGCCGATCGCGGAGATCCTGGATCCGGCGAACTTCCAGCAGTTCGTCCCCGGCGACACCGTGCGCCTGTCCGGCACCGTGTCGGACGGCCAGCAGGCCGCCGAGACCCTCGACGTGACCTGGATCGTGACCGACAACACCACCAACACGGTGGTCCAGGAGGTCGCCGGCCCGCCGACCGCCGGCGGGGCGACCGAGGGCGAGTGGCTCGCGACCGCGCAGGGGAACTTCCGGGTCGGTCTGTCGGCGGGCGACTCCGAGGGCAACATCGCCCTCGCCGAGGTCCTGGTCGTGGTGGTGGACCCCCAGTTCTTCGACGCCGACGGCGACACGTTCACCCCCGCGTCCGGCGACTGCGACGACACCGACGCGACCGTGAACCCGAACGCCGACGAGACCTGCGGTGATCTCACCGACCACGACTGCAACGGCGCCGTCGACGACAAGGACCTCGACAACGACGCCCACATCGACGAGGACTGCGTCAACTACGGCGGCGCCCTCCCGGTCGACGACTGCGACGACGGCAGCGCGGTCGTGTACACCGGCGCGTTCGAGCTCCCGGACGGTGTCGACAACGACTGCGACGGCGCGATCGACAACGGCGGCCCGTCGTACGACGACGACGGTGACTGCTTCTGCGAGATCGGCCCGTGCACCGGCACCGTCGACGAGCCGGCGTGCCCGGTCCTGCTCGACGGCGACTGCGACGACACCGCGATCGCGGTGAACCCGGACGCGAGCGACGACCCGGACCGGGGGTACGTCGACGCGAACTGCGACTCGATCGACGGCGACCTCGCGAACAGCGTGTTCCTCGACCCGATCGGCGGCAGCGACGCGAACAGCGGGCTCGACCCGGTCCAGCCGAAGCGGAGCCTGAGCGCCGCGCTCGACGTCGCGGTCAACGCGTCGCTCCCGTGGGTGCTGATCGCGGATGGGACGGTGCCGTTCGCCGCCCCGACCGACGGGTTCGCCGAGGGCGTGAACCTCGCCGGAGGCTACGACGCGCTGTGGGTCCGGTCGGCGGTGGTGGTGCCGACGATCGAGGTCCCGGCGAACGCCCAGGTGCTGTACGGGTGGCGTGTCCCGACCGCGTTCCACCAGCTCCGGATCCAGGCCCTCGACGCGAACGCGGTCGGCGGCTCGTCGATCGCCCTGGTGCTCGACGACGCGCAGGACGTGACCCTGGTCGACTGCGAGATCGTCGGCGGGAACGGGTACGACGGCGCGGCCGGGGTCGACGGGCTGTCGGGCGGGGCCGGCGCGGTCGGCGCCCGCGGAGACGACGGGTGCCAGGACGCGATGGTGTTCTGCAGCCACTGTCCGAACCCGCACGGGGGCATCGGTGGATCGGCCTGCAGCGGGTCCGGCTCCGG
>JBEBJW010001246.1:0-2719 GCA_040079715.1 Myxococcota bacterium
GTACAAACAGTGGCACGACCGGTCGTCGGTGGGCTTGTCGAGCTGGTTGTTCATCGGGCAGATCACCGCGTCGATCGGGTTCGTGGTGTACAGCGCGCTCCTCGGGTCGTGGGTGTTCGTGGTCACGAACGCGTTCCTGCTGGTGACCGCGGTCGTGGGTCAGATCGGGTACCTCCGGAACGTGCGCCGTCGAGACCGAGCCACCGACGAAGGTCCGGGTTCGTCGGACCGAGCTTCCACACGAAGCCGTCCAGCAGGTAGTGGGTGACCTGTGGCACCGACAGCACCACGATCGCCGCGGACGTCACCGGACCGACCGCGCCCTCGCCGGCCCCGGGCAGGTCGAGGCGGGTGGTGAGCCAACCGAACAGCGTCGGGTGGTCCTGCCACACCAGCGCGTCCCACAGCGCCTCTTCCCCGTAGGCCAACGCGACCAGGCCGAGCACCACCAGCGGGCCCGCCAGCGGCTCGAACAGCGCCGGATGGATCGCGCCCCGCCCGGCGATCGCCCACTTCCGTCGCGCGGTCCACCACACCAGCGCCACGTACGGCACCCCGTGCGCCACCACGTTGCTCACGGTGAACGCCGCGTCCGACCGCGCGATCGCGATCCCTCCGATCCACACGACGGCGGTCCCGGCGAGCCACAGGTCCGACGCGACCGCCACCCGACGCTCGCGCAGCCGCTCCACCACGTGCCACCCGACCGTCGCCGCGGCGAGCCCGATCGCAGGTCCGAGGGTCCAGGCGGGGATCGACACGAAGTCCCCGTCGACGAACCACGCGAACGGCTGCGGCAGTGCGGTGTGCCACCACCACAGCGGCCCGAGGGTCACCGCCCAGGTCGCCGCCCGCTCGGCCCGTCCGGCGCGATCGCGGGTCGGGCGCCCGCTGCGGGCCCGGTACAGCACCCCGATCCCGACCGCCTGTCGGACGAAGTGGAACGCGGCGAGGTACGCGAGCGCGGTCCAGTACCACCCCGGCGCCGCGGCCATCAGCGCGCCGCCCCCGATCAGCGCCACCGCCGGGGCGAGGGCGTACAGCAGAGGTCGTCGTCCGAGCTCCTCGGGGTCGAGGTACGTCCGGTACAGCGTCGACCAGACGTGCGCCACGTCGACCCCGAGGACCAGCGCGACCCAGCCCCACGCCGGAAGCGGCGTCCCGCGCGGGATCGCGAGCGCCACCAGCCCGGCGACCCACACCGGACCGAGCACGAAGGCCGCGTCGAACCGCGGCGATACGAGCCACCCCGGCGCTGCCTCCGGGACCGGGCGGTCCGACCTCACACCAGCGACTCGCCGAGCGGCGCGCCGAGCAACCCGAGCGCGTGCTCCGCCGCTCGGATCCCGTGCCACGAGGCCTCTTCGAACAGCGACATCCCGGACCGATCGGTGTGGGCGAGCAGCACCCGCGGGTGGGGTGAGGTGGTGTGCCAATCGGTCGTCGCGTGCAGCCCGACGGCTGGGATCGCGGTCCCGTGACCCCAGTGGCGGACGTCGACTCGGGTCACCACCTCGCGCAGGTCCGGGTGGGCTGGCGCGAGGTCTGCCAACACCAGCTCGCGCTCGTCGGCCCAGGTGGCGGCGAGCAGCGCCCGGCGTCCGTCGGCGGGGGCCACGGTCGACAGCGGGTCGTAGTAGGTCAGCACCGCCGGTCCGCGGAACGCGCCGGTCTGGTGTGCGTTGTGGACGTACCCGAGGCCGCGCGCCCCGAGCGCCACGCTGTCCCACGCGAACGGCACCCCGCGACCGGACGGCAGGCGGTCGACGTACACCGCCGCGACCCGCCACGGGGCGAGGTCCGGCACCTGGTCGACCGGCAGCCACCGCGCCACGACCCGCGACGGTACGGCGGCGATCACCACCTTCGCGGTCAGCGACCGGTCACCGACGCCGACGTGGACCTGCCCGTCGCCGGGGTCGACGGCGTGGACCACCGCCCCGGTCGCGATCGGCCACGGCACGCGCTCGGCGAGGCGGGCGACCAGCCAGGCGTTGCCCTCCGGCCAGGTGATCACGTTGGTGCCGAGGTCCCGGACCGCCGGGTCCGGCCGACGGGCGCAGTGGTAGTGGAGGCCGGCCCAGGCGCTGATCGCCTCCGGCTCCGCGCCGAAGTCGTCCCGCGCGCCGTACCGCGCGAGCCACCGGACGACCGGGGAGTCGAACCCGTTCGCGTCGAGCCAGGCGGAGAACGGGATCGCGGCGAGCGCCCGCGCCTCGGGATCGACCGACGAGCCCGCGACCGGGATCTCGAACCACCGCCGCCCGTCGGCCCCGACCGCGGCGGCGAGCGCGGCGCAGACGGCGTCGAACGCCGCGAGCTGGGTGTGGTCGTCCGGGGTGGCCGTCTCCGGGGTCAGTCCGTCGAGCCACTCGGCGCCGTCGAACAGGCGCTCCTGCGGCGCGTAGCACACCATCGCCTCGGCGAACCGCGGGCGGCCGTCGCCGTCGAACGACGTGATCACCCCGAGCTCGGCCAGCAGCGCGCGGTACGCCGTCGCGCCCGGGTTCGGCAGGGTGACGTAGTGCGCGCCCCACGGGAACCCGTCGCCACCTTGGGCCGTCCCGCCGGGGGCGTCCCCGAGCTCGACGATCGCGACCGAGCCGGTGAACCCCGCGCGCGCGAGCCGCCACCCCGCGCACAGCCCGGCGATCCCGGCGCCGACGATCAGCACGTCCACCGCGTCGGGGAGCGGAGGGCCTCCGGACGGGAGCGGGAG
>JBEBJW010001247.1:0-2717 GCA_040079715.1 Myxococcota bacterium
GTCGACGCGGGGTGATGATCCGGAGCGGGACGTGGTTCTGGCCGGCGGTCCCCGCGTCGACCGTGTCGAACGGCCCGACCGCGAACGCGAGCAGGTACGACGGCAGCGGGCGGGTCTCGGCGAACCGGACCCGGGTCAGCGGCCCGGGCTCGTCGACGGTCTCGATCGCGGCGGTGTTCGCGAACGCGCCGAGGCCGTCGGGCACCCGGAGGGTGATCGTCCACGGGATCTTCGCGTCCGGCTGGTCGAACCCGGGGAACAGGCGCCGGGCGTCGGTCGGCTCGAACTCGGTGAACAGGTACCAGTCCTCGCCCTCGCGCTGGCGGAACACCCCCTGGGTCTCGGTGTCGGACACGAGGCCGTCGTACGCGAACCGGAGCTGGACCTCGCCGCGGACCGGCCGGTCGAACGCGACGGTGATCCACTCGGGCTCGGCCGGGGTGACCGTCACCGGGACGTCGGCCCCGCCGAGCTGCGCCGTGGCCTCGCGGATCGTGAGATCGACGGCGTTCAGGGCGAGCGTCCGGGTCGGCCGATCGAGCTGCACCGTCAGGTCGGCGACCCCGGCGAACGTGGTCCCGTCCGGGTCGACGGTCAGGGTGAGGGCGGCGCGGACCGGGCGCGCCCGATCGAGCGACACCCGGAGCGGCGCTTCGGGCGCGGCGGCCGCGGCGTGCCCGGGGGCGAGGACCGCGACGGCGACGGCGACCACGGACGACAGGACCCGCGAGACCAGCACAGCGCGCATCGCCCGTCATACCCTGCGTCGTCGGGGGCGACCCCGTCGTCCACCTACGGCCCGACGACCCACGCGGTCGCGGTCAGCGGCGGCAGATCGTCGATCACCAGCTTGCCGCCCTCGATCCGCGCCGGGGACGTCGACAGGATCGGGGTGAGCGCCACGCCGTCCGGCATCGCCGCCAGGTCGACGGCGTCGAGGCCCGGGTTCTCCTGGATCTTGATCGACAGCGGCCCCGACGCGCCGGTGCCGGCGTGGATCGCGACGATCACCCGGTCCTCGCCGGACGACCGGAAGTACGCCCAGACCTGCGCCCCGTGGTTGTTGTAGCGCCACAGCTCGGTGTAGCCGCCGACGGTCAGCGCGGGGTGGGCCTTGCGGAGCGCCAGCAGCGCGCGGGTCGCGTCGAACGTGCCGCCCACGTCCGGCAGGAACCCGTCGGGGTCGCCGGTGCGGGTCGCGGGGTCGAACGCCCACGCCGGCAGGTCGCGCCGGTTGTCCGGGTCGTTGCCGCCGCGCATCCCGAGCTCGTCGCCCCACTGGAGCTGCGGGATCCCGGGCGCGGTGGTCAGGATCGCGAGGGCCATCCGGTACCGCCCGGTCGCCTCCTCGTCCGGCCGGTGGAGCACGTCCTCGGTGAACCGCTGGACGTCGTGGTTGTCGACCAGGTGGACCATCCGGTTCGCCTGGTCGATCCCGAACCGGTCGACCGCCTCCGCGACCCGCGACGCGACGAGGTCGATCGACCCGCCGTGGGCGACGGCGTCGACCAGCGCTCGCCGGAGCGGGAAGTCGAACGCGGACGGCAGCCCGGCGTCGACGTAGTCCTCGATCCGATCGTAGCCGCCCTCGTCGAAGATCTCACCGACCGCGAACCGCGCGCCGCCGTCGGTCACCTCGGGCAGCCACGACCCGCCGAGCCAGTCCGGCGGCACGTGCTTGACCGTGTCGATCCGGATCGCGTCGGCCCGGGCCCGCTCGACCCACCCGACCGACTGGGCCCGCAGGTACGCGTCGACCTCCGGCAGCTCCTGGTCGAAGTCCGGCAGCCCGTTCAGCGAGCAGTCGATGTCCGGCTGGTCGGACCCGGCACAGTCGGCGTCGTCGTGGAACCAGTCCGGGTGCTGCGCGAGGATTCGCGACCCGCGGCCTGAGTGGTTCGGCACCAGATCGAGCACCAGGACCATCCCGCGGGCGTGCAGCGCGTCCGCGAGCGACGCGAGGTCATCGACGGTGCCGAGCTTCGGCTCGACCGCGCCGTCGTCCGGATCGGCGAAGTCGCCCCAGTACCCGTGGTATCCGCACGAGGTGACCGTCGGGGGCACCTGCTGGTACGGCGGGGTGATCCACACCGCGTCGACCCCGAGCTCCTCGAGGTAGTCGAGGTGCTGCTCGAGGCCCAGCCAGTCGCCCCCGTGGAACAGCACCGGGTTCGCCGGGTCGACGCAGTTCGGGACCCCGAGGCCGTCGTTGGTCGGGTCGCCGTTCGCGAACCGGTCCGGCATCACGAGGTAGATCGCCCGCTGCTCGAACGGCACGTCCACCGCGGGCGGGGTGGTGGTGGTGGTGGCCGCGGTGTCGACCCCGCCGGTCGACCCGTCGGTGGTCGGCGAGGTCGGCTGCGTCCACGACCCAATCGGGCCGTCGGTGGCGTCGTCGGTCGACGACGGGCCTCCGGTGGCGCTCGTCGGCGCGTGACACCCGAGCGCGAGCGCGGCGATCCACGACATCGGACCTCCCGCGCCAGGGTAACTCCGTTTCGAGTCACGCGGGATCCTCACGCCCCACCGTGCGCGAGCAGACGTCGCGTCCGCCCCATTCGGGATCCGCCCGTCGGCCGGCGACACCGAGATCCGGGTGGCGTCCCGTGCCGGAGCCGGCCCCTCGGGGGTGAGGGGCCAGCTCGTGCACACCCGGAGATCGGATGAGCTCCCGGTACGGGAGGTAGGCGCCGATCAGCCCCCTCACCCCGGCCCTC
>JBEBJW010001248.1:0-2716 GCA_040079715.1 Myxococcota bacterium
GCCGATCCCGCCCGGGATGCCAGCGCCGATCCCGATCGCGAGCACGCCGTACCCGGCCACCCCGTCCGACGCGCCGGCGGATCTGCGCGGCAAGGCGTCGGAGCTCGCGCTGCTCGCGCTCGGGCAGCGGGTGCTCGACGGGGCGACCGTGTCGTTCGTGGCGGACCACGGGCCGATCGAGCGCCAGCTCACCGCGTGGGCGGCGGCGATCGGCGCCGCGGTCGAGCTGAAGCGGGTGGGCGCGGAGGTCCACGGGACGGTCCGTCTCCGGTCCGAGCCCGAGCCCGGGGTCGCGTGGGGGACCGGGCCCGCCGCGCTCCAGCGGGTCGAGGCGCCCGGCGCCGCCCCCCGGAAGAACAAGGCCGCGCTGCTGGTGCTCCGCAACGACTTCGAGTCGCTGATGGCGGCGATGATGGTGGCGAATGCCTCGGCGGCCCAGGGGATGGAGGTCGAGGTCTACTTCAGCTTCTGGGGGGTCAACGTGCTGCGGGCGCGGAACCCGAAGCCCGGCACCGCGCTCCAGCGGGCATCGTCGCCGCTGAAGAAGATGATGAAGTGGATGATGCCGGCGGGACCCGAGTCGCAGCCGATGTCGAAGATGAACTTCGGCGGGGTCGGCCTCGGGATGATGAAGTCGTTCATGCGCGAGCAGCGCGTGCTGTCGCTGACCCAGCTGATGCGGGAGGCGGCCACCCTCGAGGTCAAGTTCGTGGTGTGCACGATGAGCATGGGGATCATGGGGATCGACAAGGCGGACCTGATGGAGCTGCCGAACCTGGGGTTCGGCGGCGTCACGAGCTTCACCGCCGCGGCCCGCGAGTCGTCGCTCAGCCTGGTGTTTTGACGCTTGCCCGTCGGTCCGGTCGAGGCGGCCCGGATGCGCGACTGGCTGGTGGTCGACATCCGAACCGCCGAGGAGCGCCAGCTGCTCGGGTGGATCCCCGGGTCCCGCCGCCTCGCGCCGGAGCGGGTGGCCGGGACCGACGGCGGGGTGTTGGTGGTGTGCCAATCCGGTCGACGGAGCGCAGAGGTCGTGGCGGCGGTCGGCCAGCTCCGGGTCGTGGACCTGGTCGGCGGGACGCGCGGGTGGGAGCAGGCCGGGCTGCCGCTGTGCCGACGGGGATCGGCGCCGCCGGGGATGCGCTCGATCGGCGCCGCGGCGCTGGTCCGCGAGCTGCGGAGCTGGTTCGTGGTCGAGGCGATCGAGAGCCGGGGCGCCACCGCGATCGACCCGGTCGGGCTGTTCGACGCGCTGTACCCGCCGTGGTCGACCCCGAAGAGCCGCCGCGAGTTCGAGGCCCGCCTCGATCGGCTGGCCGAGCTCGCGTGGTGGAGCGGCCACCGGCTCGACGCGATCGCCGCCGCGACCACCCGGTTCCTCGGCTTGGCCTCGATCGCCAGCTACTGACCGTCTCGTTCGCCGACGCAGCCGCGGGACCGACGTCATCTCGGGTTGAGACCGCCTACTCATGGGGATGTCCGGTCGCGTTGGGGCCGGTTCACCAACTTTCCACGGGCGTGGCTCTGTCCGTCGACGCCAAACCGTTGGTTCGACGCTGCCTGGGAGTCGCCGGACCGGATAGCCCGCTCGCGGAGGTCCGGATGATTGCAATGATGGTCCAGAGCGCACTGATCGTCGCGATTTTCGCTGGGTGCGGATCAACCGGCGCCAGCGCGGCCGCCGCAGACGCCGCAGGGCGGTGGGAGGCGGTCAGCTACACCTGCGCCGCGGTCGACGAGAACCAGACCATCCAGCTCGGCACGCTGTCGTCCGGTTCGTTCGCGGCGTTCACCGCGAACGCGGTGTACGCAGCAGATGATGGCTGGATCGTGGCCGACGGGGTCTGGGTCGACGATGCGGGTGGGATCTTCGCGGACTGTGACTCGAGGCCCATTCGGTACCGGGTCGCCGCGTTGTTCCTCGACTGACAGTGCGGACCTGGCCAACCGCGCGCCGATCCCGTCAGCAGCCTGACTGTCGCGAATCTCGGGCTCGCCGACACGCACGCCGACGCCGGCTCGGGCAACTCCACCCGGTCGGCAAGGTCGCGTCGGCGGCGTCGTAGGTTCAGGTGGTCTGGGACAAGCGGGTTCCGTCCTGCGCCTCGTTCGCGGCGGACGAGCCGTCCGTCGGCGTCGTACGTGATATCCCCGCCGGATGGATGGGTCGGGCTCCGTCGGCACCCGCGGGTACCGGCTCGGTTGGGGGCGAGTTCGCAGGCTGACCGAGTCGAGCCACACTCGCCGAGCTCACATTGCCGAGACCGACTTAGAACTTGCCAAGATCACACCTGATAGTGGGACTTGTCGCCGATGTCGTAGTGGAGCGGCATCCGGAGCTTCGCCACGGCGAGGATCGCGAGCACCGCGGCCCCGCCGACCAGCGGCGCCGCCGCGACCGCGTCGGCCCCGAGCCGGAGCGGGATCAACGACCCCGCGAGCAGCGGCGGCACGGCCACCACGATCGGCACCCGGAAGCAGTACCGCTCCTTCAGCGCCACCGCCGACAGCACCACGAACCCGAACCCGAGCCCGGCGTCGGCGAGCCACGGCGCGGCCTCCCCGCCGACCACCGGCGCGCCGATCACCAGCACCGCCCCGAGCCAGCCGGACACCGCGACCACCCACCGGATCGCGCGGTCGTACAGGTGGAGGTCTGCCACGATCACCGCGACCGCAGCGAACACGAGCCACCGCGCCGGTCCGTCGTCGACCC
>JBEBJW010001249.1:0-2714 GCA_040079715.1 Myxococcota bacterium
GGATCGACGGCCGCGGCGCCACCACCACGTCCCCGGCGTGGGCGAGGACCACCGGCAGCGCGGCCAGATCGTCGGAGACCGGGGAGGTCGGCGACTCCCACCCGCCGAGGTCGTCCTCGGCGTGCGGATCGAGCACGAACACGCGGGGGTCGCGGTCCTTCGGGCCCCCGGTCACGATCAGCGCGTCGACGAACGCGTCGTCGAGGCCGGCCCGCAGCCGCCCGGCGCGGTCGACCACCGGCCCCTTCGCCCGGACCGGCGACAGCGGGAACACGAGCCGCCGCCGGAACCCGTCCCACAGCGACTCGCCGGGGCGCAGGTCCCGCTGGAGCGCGCGCGCCGCGACCCGCACGTGCCGGATCTCGTCTTCGTACACGACGGCGAGGACGGCGGCGGTGGCAGGGTCTCCGGCGGCGGCGAACGCGGCCTGCCACTGGCGCGAGAAGTCGAGGTTCGCCTGCTCGAGGACCAGCCCGATCCCGACGGTGAACGTCACCGGGTCGTCGATCGGGGCGAGCGCGTCCCAGAACAGCGCGCTGACCCGCTCGGTCCCGAGCGCCACCCCGCACTGGTCCATCCGCTCGAGGTACAGCCGCAGGTGCCGCTGCTCGTCGGCGGCGGTCGCGACCCACGCTCGGCGCAGGCGCGGATCCGCGTCCGGGAACCGGAGCACCGCGAGGGCGAACAGCTCGAGCGCCAGCAGCTCGTGGTTCACGAACGCGTGGAGGACCCGCCCGCGCGCGGCGTCGTCGGCCAGCGCGCCAGGCCCCGGCACCGACCGACCCCCGCCCCGCGCGGCGGACCGCAGCGCGAGCCCGTCCGGCCGACCGGGCGCGTCCGGGACGGCGATCGCGGGCCCGGGCGCGTCGGAGCCTCGGTCGGAGCCAGGACCGTCGGCGCCGTCGTCGATCGCGTCCGGCGGGCCGAGCTTGTCGGCGAGCGTCACCCCGAACAACACCCGCTCGGCGAACGCCCTCACGGCTTCAGGAACTCGGTCAGCTGGCGGTCGAGCGCCGTGAGGTCGTCGTCGGACAGCGTGCCGTCGTCGGCGCGGGTCCGCACGTCCGCCATCACCAGCACCCCGGTCCAGAACCCGAGCGACCCGTCGCGGCACGCCTTGTTCGCCCGGTCGAACAGCACGTCCGCCCGGCGCATCCCGCGGGTGTCCTTCGCGGCGAGATCCTGGCGGGTCGACCGGACCGTCGACACGCAGGCCGACGTCGAGTCGCTGATCGCCGCGATCACCAGCGCGCCGAACACCGCGGTCCCGCCGAGCATCGCCGACCCGATCACGATCGTCACCCCGACGATCACCGTCGCCAGCGCGACGACCGCCGCGACCAGCCACCCGAGCCGCGATCGGCGCCGCGGCGGTCGCTCGGACGTGGGCACCGTCGACCGGGGCGTGACCGAGGCGGGGGTGGCCGAGCGCGTGACCGAGCGGGGCGTGGCCGAGCGCGGCGCGACCGACGGGGTCTTCCCCCGCGTCGCTGGCGGAGGCCGATCCGCCACCACCGCGACGTTCGGCGCGGCGACCGGGACGTCGGTGGTCACCGGATCGTCGAACGTGGTCGGGGCCGACGTCCCGAGCAGATCCGCGAGGTGCCGGTGCTTCTCGGTGGTCGCGGCCTCGGCCGCCCACATCCCGGTGTACTCGCCCGCCTGGGCCGCGTGCGCCGCCCGGTACCGCCCGACCGCGTCCTCGGCCCACTCCCCGACGTGGTGATCGACCCCGGTCGACCGGATCGCGCGGCAGGTGCGCTCGAGCTCGCGGGCGTCCGGCCGGGCGGTCGGATCCCACGCGAGGCACCGCTCGATCAGCGCGATCAGCTCGGGCTGGGCGGCGGACTCCCGCAGCAGCCGCGCGACCTCGGCGACCCGGGCCGCGTGCCGGACGGGATCTCCGGTCGGGGTGGACGGGACCACGCCGGTGATCAGCTGCACCGCGGTGACCGCCAGGGCGTACACGTCGGACGCGTGCGAGTCCTCGAGGTCGAGCCGCTCCGGCGCGAGGTACGGGACCGATCCGAACACGACCGACCCGGTCAGCGCCTCCCGCGACGCGAACTCGGCCCGGGCGACGCCGAAGTCGAGCAGCTTGACCTCGCCGTGCCGGGTCAGCAGGAGGTTGCTCGGCTTCACGTCGCGGTGGACCAGCCGGAGCGGCCGGCCGTCGCGGTCGACCGACGAGTACGCCGCGTGCAGCCCGTTCGCGGCCTCCTCGACGATCTGGAGGGTGACCGCGATCGGGAACGGCCCGCCCCAGGTGAGCAGCTCGTCCAGCGCGACGCCGTCGACGTACTCCATCACCACGGTCCACCGATCGAGCAGCCGGACCAACCCGTCGACCCCGATCAGCGCCCGGTGGCGGACCAACCCGAGGACCCGCGCCTCGTCGCGCAGCCGGGCCAGGTGGTCGGTGCTCGCCTCGACCTCGGGGTTCAGGACCTTGAGCGCGACCTCCTTGACGAACCCGCCGGCCCCGTGGAGCTCGGCGCGGTACACCGTGCCGAACCCGCCGCGCCCGAGGACGTCGAGGATCCGGTACTGTCTCGGCTCGGTCGTGCTCATGCACCGGAATCGTATCCCTGCGGGCGCGCGACCGGGTTAGACGCGCGCGGAGAGGAGGAGTCCGCGATGAGAGCCGTGTCGCTCGCCGTCCTGCTGGTCGCCTGCGGCAACAAGACGCCGCCCGCCGCCCCCGCCCCGGAGCC
>JBEBJW010001250.1:0-2707 GCA_040079715.1 Myxococcota bacterium
GATGTACCTCGAGCGGCGGATCGTGCGCGGTCGGCACGTCGAGGTCCAGGTGATCGCCGATCGGTTCGGATCGTGCGTCCACCTGTTCGAGCGGGAATGCTCGCTCCAGCGGCGCCACCAGAAGGTGCTCGAGGAGGCGCCGAGCCCCGGGCTGTCGCCGAGCGAGCGCGAGCGTGTCCTGCCGCTGGTCGCCGGGGTGGTCGGGCGGTCCGGCTACCGGAACGCCGGCACGGTCGAGATGCTGCTCGACGAGGCCGGCAAGCTCGTGTTCATGGAGATGAACACCCGCCTGCAGGTCGAGCACCCGGTCAGCGAGGCGATCACCGGCGTCGATCTCGTCGAGTGGCAGCTCCGGGTCGCGGCCGGCGAGCCGCTGCCGATGACCCAGGACCAGCTCCGCGTCGATGGTCACGCGATCGAGTGTCGGATCAACGCCGAAGACCCCGACGCCGACTTCAAGCCCGCCCCGGGCCGGGTCGACGCGCTGTCGTTCCCGACGGGCGACGGGATCCGGGTCGACACCCACCTCCGGTCCGGCGACCGGATCCCGCCGTACTACGACTCGATGATCGCGAAGCTGATCGTCCACGCGCCGACGCGCGACCTCGCGATCGCCAAGCTCCGCGACGCGCTCGGCGCCGTCCGGATCGAGGGGGTCACCACCAACCTCGGGCTGCACCGGCGGATCGTCGACTGGCCCGCGTTCCGCACCGGCGCGTACGACACGACCTCGCTCGAAGCGTTCGTCGGAGGGCACTGATGGCGCGGATCCCGCTGCACCCGATCGGCCAGGAGCTCGACGACGTCCTCGGTCCCGATGATCGCGCCCGCAACCTGGCCCGGATGGCCGAGCTCGACGGGGCGATCGCCGACAAGCACGCCACCGTCCGCGCCGGGTGGGGCACCGAGTACGTCGACCGGGTCCACGAGAAGGGCAAGTGGACCGCGTGGGAGCGGATCGTCGCCTTGCTCGACCCCGGGACCGAGCTGCTCGAGACGAACGCGCTGGTCAACTGGGGCCGGAAGTTCGCCGGCAGCAAGCGCCAGGCTCCCGGCGCCGGGGTGATCACCGGCCTCGGCAAGGTCGGCGGCCGGTGGACCGTGGTGATCGCGAACGACAACACCGTCGCGAGCGGCGCCTGGTGGCCGCTGACCCCCGAGAAGATCGAGCGCGCCCAGCAGGTCGCCCTCCGCCTCCGGTTGCCGGTGCTGTACCTCGTGGACTGCTCCGGGCTGTTCCTGCCGGAGCAGAGCAACAGCTTCTCCGGCGGCCTCGGCGCCGGGCACATCTTCACCATGAACGCCCGGCTCGCGGCCGAAGGCGTGCCCCAGATCGCCGCCGTGTTCGGCGACTGCATCGCCGGCGGCGGGTACATGCCGATCATCAGCGACCGGGTCGTGATGACCGAGGGCGCGTACATGGTGATCGCGGGCGCCGCGCTGATCAAGGGCGCGAAGTCGCTCCACCTGACCAGCCTCGACATCGGCGGGCCCGAGGTCCACGTCCACCAGAGCCGGTGCGCCGACGATCGCGTCCCGGACGACCCGACCGCGATCCGGGTGATGCGGGAGGAGGTCGAGCGGCTGCCGACGTCCGGCGCCGCGTTCTACCGCCACGGCGCCGAACCCGAGCCGCCGAAGTACGACCCGGCCGAGCTGTCCGCGCTGTTCCCGGCCGATCCCCGCCGGACGTACGACATCGACGAGGTCCTCGCCCGGCTGGTCGACGGCAGCCTGTTCCACGAGTTCCTGCCCCACCTCGGCCGGGAGATGGTCACTGGCGTGGCGCGGATCGGCGGCCTGTGGGTCGGGCTGATCGCGAACCGCCAGGGGATCGTCGACGAGCCCGGGATCGGCACCCGCGCCGGCGGCGTGCTGTACCGGGAGGGCATCGCGAAGATCTCCGCGTTCGCCCGTGCGTGCGACGACGACGGCGTCCCGGTCGTGTGGCTGCAGGACATCTCCGGGTTCGACATCGGGGTCGAGGCGGAGCGGCTCGGGCTGCTCGGGTACGGCTCGAACTTGATCTACACGAACAGCACCGCGCGGACGCCGTTCTTCACCGTGCTGCTCCGCAAGGCGTCCGGCGCCGGGTACTACGCGATGGCCGGCCTGCCGTACGAGCCGGTGGTGCAGCTCGCGACCCCGCTGACCCGGCTCGCGGTGATGGAGGGGCGGACCCTCGCGATCGCGACCTACAACAGCAAGCTCGACGACGAGTTCCGGATCGCGACCGACGATCCGGTCGAGCGCAAGGCGATCGAGGACGGGATGGCCGCGACCGCCGCCCGGATCGAGGCCGACATGGACCCGGTGCGGGCCGCGTCGGTGATGGACACCGACGAGATCGTCCCGCTCGCCGACCTGCGGCGGTGGCTCGAGGCGCTGGTCGAGGCCGCCTGGCAGTCGATCGGGTACCGGCGGACCAAGAACCCGCGGATCTGGAGCCTGCACGACCTCGAGACGCTGTCCCCGTCGTGGCGGGGCGTGCCCGGGGCCACCCTCGAGGCGACCCGGATCGACGACCGGGTGGCGTCGCCGACGGTCGGCGTGTGGCGCCCGACGGTCGGGGAGGGGACCGCGCTCGTCCCCGGGATGGCGCTCGGGACGCTGGATCGGGCCGGTCGGACCTGGACGATGGTGGCACCCGCGCGGATCGACGGCGTCGCGCGGTCGGTCGCGCCGGCGGGGACCTGGGGCGAGCACG
>JBEBJW010001251.1:0-2706 GCA_040079715.1 Myxococcota bacterium
CCACCCCGACGACCCCGACCGACACCGGCACCGCCCCGGTCGCGCCGTCGCTCGAGGCGACGATCACCCCCGACGTGATCCACGCCGGCGACGAGATCACCCTGAGCGTCGTGGTGTCCGGCTACGCGATCCTCGACCCCACCGCGGTCCCCGCGCCCGCTCCGACCGAGGGGGAGGGACACGTCCACGTGTGGTTCGACGGGGCGCTGATCGGCGCCACCTGGTACCCCGAGACCCCGATCGACAGCACCGGCGTGGCGGTCGGCGCCCACGAGTTCCGGATCGGCCTGGTCAACAGCGGCCACACCGAGCTCGACCCGCCGGTGGAGGTGGTGCTGCCGCTCACCGTGGAGTGATCGCCCGCGCCAGCGCGTCGACCGACCGCACCGGCTCCGGCCGGGCGATCGGATCGACCAGCAGGGCGTCGTCGTCGACGGTGAACACGCCGGCCAGGGGCTGCGGCGCGCCCTCGCGCGGGACGAACACCGCGACCCGGACGCCGGGCTCCCAGATCGGGATCCCGAAGTACCGCTGCGTCAATCCGTCGAGGTGCCCGCCCGGCAAGGTGACCTCGACCGTCGACTCCGGGTCGCCGGCGAGCGCCTCGTCGACCTCGATCACGTACCGGGTGCAGTACCCGGTCGGGCAGCGGGTGGTCTCGGCGTCGACGACCTCCCCGACCACCACCGCCCGGCTCCGCTCGGCGAGCTCGGCCAGCGACGGCACCCGGGACCACGACGACGCCTCGGCGACGGACACGAGCGACAGGACGAGCACGGCGAGCTCCACGAGGTGAGGGGACAGAGCGAAGACCAGCGGTCAGCGGCGGCGGCGGACGGCCGCCAGCGCGAGCGCCGCGAGGGTCCAGCCGCCGGGGTGACCGACGACCGAGCACGACGCGACGAGCTCGCCGAGGGTCCGCCCGGCGCCGTCGTCGGTCCCCGTCGGGTACAGGAACCTGGCACCCGCGTCGTCGTCCTCGTGCAGGGCGCGGCGAGCGGTCGTCCCGATCGGCAGGCTCGGGAACATCGTGGCGTCGACGATCTCGGTGTGCTCGAGCCCGAGCACGTGGCCCACCTCGTGGGTCATCGTCGCCTCGAAGTCGAACGCGTCCTTGCGGCCGTCGGTCGCGAACGGGCGCTCGGCGTTGATCTGGATGTCGAACGCGACGATGTTGCCGTCGTCGTCGGTCCACCCGTTGGTCAACGCGAGCAGGTCCGGGTCGAACGGCCAGTCGTGCTGGATCCACACGTAGTTCACGGTGTCGTAGTCGAACGACGGCCGCCCGGTCGGGGCCTCGGACCGGAACCCGATCGGGGTCCCGTCGAGGGTCCAGGTGGCGAACGACGAGCGCAGCTCGGACTCGGGGTCGTCGACCCCGTCGAGGGTCCCGTCGACCCACGCGAAGGACACCGGGAACTCGGGCCACCGGACGGGGTCGCCGTCGGAGGTCTGGTCGATCGTGTACGCGGCCGCCGTGGTGGCGAGCGCGAGGAGGAGGGAGGGCATCGCGGTCTCCGTCGATGCCGATCCCCTCGGTCCCGTACACCCGCCAATTGAGCGGGCCGACGGTATCCCCGGTTACGCGCGGACCGCTGAGAACCCGGTTTCCCGCTCGACCGCTCGGGGCTGGTTTGCGCCGGCGCCGAACCGGGGTCTGGTCGTCGAACCACGTCCAGTGGACCAGCCGTGCCGGCTCGGTCAATCAGGCGGCCGGACGCCTCCCGCGCTACCGATCGAGGACCGACGCGAACGGGCCGGACTTGTAGGTGGCCGCGAGCTCAGCCCGGGCCTTCGCGGCCCGTCGGCACGACACGATCGACCCCGGGACGAGCAGCGTCGCGAGCATCGCGAGCGGCGGCGCGAACAGCATGTACAGCGCGAACGCGCCGTTGTAGATCGCGTGCGCGGTCAGCCCGGTCGACAACAGGGCCATCATCGGCGCGAGCAGCGTCCCCACCACCGCGGCGAACGTCCGGCCCTGCCCGAGCCGCCAGGCCACCGCGATCGACAGCGCGCCCGCCCCGAGGGTGATCACCACGAACGTCCAGTGGACCGGCGCGAGGAACCACAGCGCGAGGAACTGGAGCGCGAGCAGCGTGTGGACGACGCCGGCGAGGCCGAGCGCGTACGAGGCGAGGGTGGGCAGCCACCCCGGGTCGGCATCTTGCGGGCGAACCGGCATCGAACCCTCCGAGGGCCACAATGTCACCGGATTTCGCCGATCATGCACGCGTTTTTCGGTCAGGTTACTCGACCCCCATGAGCGACACCCCGGTGGCGGCGGTTCGGGTCGAGCGGGTCCAGACCCGCGGCGAGGAGCTGGCGAACAGCATCACCCACGGGGTGGGGGCTGCGCTCGGCGCGGTCGGGCTGACGGTGCTGGTGGTGCTGGCGGCCCTCGGCGGCGATCCGTTCCGGATCGTGGCCACCTCGGTGTACGGGGCCACGGTCGTCGCCCTGTTCCTGGCGTCCACGCTGTACCACGCGTTCCGGAAGCCCAGGGTGAAGCGGGTGTTCCAGGTGATCGACCACGCCGCGATCTTCCTGTTGATCGCCGGCACCTACACGCCGTTCGCCCTGGTCACCCTCCGCGGGCCGTGGGGGTGGACCCTGTTCGGGCTCGTGTGGGGGCTCGCGGCGGTCGGGATCGTGTTCGAGTCGGTGTGGCTCGGGAAGTATCCCCGCCTGTCAACGGCGTTGTAC
>JBEBJW010001252.1:0-2706 GCA_040079715.1 Myxococcota bacterium
GCGTTCGTCGCGGTCCATCCGATCGACCTGCTGACGATCGAGGCCCGCGCCGGGGTGAACCTGCCGACCGAGCGGGCGGTGGAGCCGGCGGGCGAGCTGCTCGCCGGCGTCGCGTGGTGATCCGGAGCGGACCTCCCGATCAGCCCTCGTCGTCGACGGCCTCCTGGACGGCCTCCTGGACCGCTTCCTGGACGGCCTCGTGCACCGCCTCCTCGGCGGCCTCCTGGACGGCTTCGTTCACCGCCTCCTCGACCGCGCCCGCGATCACCTCCTCGACGATCGCCTGCTGGAGCTCGGCGACCTCGAGCTCGACGAGCTGATCCACCAGCGCCGCGTCGAAGTCGTCGAGCTCCACCAGCAGCGCGTCGTCGCTGTCGACGAACGCGTCGACCAGCCAGATCTCGTCGTGCCAGTCGTCGACCAGGACCCAGTCCTCGACGATCACCCACACGATCTCGCCGGACGGGGTCTGCTTCTTCTTCCGCTCGATCTGGAGCTTCTTGGTCCCGTCGGCGGACGGCGTCCCGTTCTTCGCCTTCGCCGCGGCGACGCCCTTCGCCGCGACCTTCTGGTCGGCGGACAGCGGCTTGCCGAGCTTCGACCCGCCGGCCGCGGACACGGACCCGGTCGAGGCGCCGCCGCCGCCCCCGCACGCGAGCCCGAGCGCCAGCAGCCCCGTCACGACGCACACCTGAATCATCCGCATTCGAACCCCCTCGCTTCCCGGCCGGAGGAACCCGGTCCGGCGGAGGGGGCCCGCAACAGTGTGTCTCCGCAGGTTCCGGCCTCGACCCGGGATTGGGCGGACGAGCGAGACGGCGCGGAGCGAACGCGGCAGCAGCGGCTGCCCGGCCTACCGGTCGACGGTCAGGGTGAACGAGCCGGCGCTGTACTCGTACCCGTCCACCACCACCACCACCGACTGGCCCGCCGCGAGCGGGAGCTGGACCCACGAGGTCGCGTCGGGGGCGCCGTCGTCGTCGCACGCCAGGGCGGTGATCCCGGTGCAGTCGTCGTACACCGACAGCACCGTGTCGTACGACGAGCCCTCGGTGGTGAACGTGTAGGTGTCGGTGACCGGGGCGGTGAACGCGTACGACACGTCGGAGCCGTCGTCGTCGACGCACCCGGCGGCGAAGTCGTTGGTCAGGCCGTCGGTCCGGTCGTCGACCACGATCGGGAACGCGCCCTGGAGCGTGCCCTCGGGGCAGCCCGCCGCGCACGCCGGGTCGTCGGTGCACCACTGGTCCGGGCAGTCGGTCCACCCGTCGCCGTCGTCGTCGAGCCCGTTGGTGCAGTCCTCGCGACAGTCGAAGTCGTTCGCGCAGTCCGGGTCCCCGCAGTCCCACTGGTAGTCGTGGTCGTCGTCGATGCCGTCGGCGCACGACACCTCGGTCGACAGGGTCTGCTCCACGTCGAGCGTGTACGCGCCGCTCGCGCCGTTCCAGCCGCCGATCACGATCAGCACGTCTTCGCCGGCGTCGAGGTCGACCGCCAACGCCTCGGTGCCGAGGTCGTCGTCGGCGCACCACAGCTCGTACCCGCCGTCGCAGCCGGACCGCGCCGACACCACGATGTCCACGCGCCGGTGCTCGAGAACAGCCACCGGCCGGCGCGGGGCGCGGTGAACCCGAAGCTCCGGTCCGGGTTCGGCGCGGGGCTGCCGTCGCACCAGCTCGCGAACCGGTCCGGCCGGCCGACGGTCGACCCGACCACGCCGCCCTCGTCGAGCACCGCCTCCGGGCAGTCCACGTCGCACACCGGGTTCGACCCGCAGTCGGCGTCGAGGCAGTCCGGCACGCCGTCGAAGTCCTCGTCGACCTCGTCGTCGCACGCGGACTCGGTCGCGGGGGCGGTGAACACGTCGACCGCGAACGCGCCGGACCCGATCGGGCTCGGCGCGTACCCGTCGACCGCGACCACGACGGCCTGCCCGGCGTCGAGCGCGAGCCGGAGCCGCGACTGGAGGCCGATCGCGTCGTCGTCGCACCCGAGCTCGGCCCCGCCGCACCCGTCGTACGCGGTCAGCACGGTGTCGAACGACGAGCGGCCGGCGTCGAACACGTAGGTCGCGGCCTCGGGCGCGGTGAACGACACCACGTACTCGGGCTGCCCGGCCCCGCCGCAGCTGCCCTCGAGCCGGTCGGCCCCGCCGTCGGTGGCGCCGGAGAACGACGTCGGCACGGTCGAGCCGAGCGCGGCGTCGACGCACGCATCCGGGGTGGCGTCGGTGTCGGCGTCGGCGTCGGTGTCGGCGTCGGCGTCGGCGTCGGCGTCCGTGTCGGCGTCCCCGTCCGTGACGGCGTCTGCGACCGCGTCCGCGTCGACCCCGGTCCCGGGATCGACCGTGCACCCCGCGAGCCAGATCGATGCCAGGTTCCGCACGCCCCCTCCGCGCCGCTCAGGGTACCCCGATCGTGGGGTCTCCGGGGAGGTGGGTGCGATCCGGGGCCGGACGTCGGCCTCCTCGGCGCGTTCGGCGCGACGAACCTCGCCGATCCGGTTCGGGGATCTCCCCGGCGACCGAAAACTCGGTCAGACTGCCGGGATGCCGAAGTCGTCCGTTCTCGCACGGTTGGCGGAGCTCGCGCGCCGCCGGGGGACCCCGCTCCTCGCGTTCGACGAGCCCGCCGCCCGGGCCCGCGCCCGGTCGCTCGCCGCGATCCTGTCGGTGGACCGGCTGCTGTACGCGGTGAAGAGCAACCC
>JBEBJW010001253.1:0-2706 GCA_040079715.1 Myxococcota bacterium
AAGGCACGGTCAGCGTCAACCCGGATGGCACGCTCGCCTTCACGCCAGCGGCCAACTTCACCGGCCAGGTGCTGATCAGCTACACGGTGACCGACCCGCAGGTCGAGCGGGCGATCCGGGACCGGCTGCTGGCGGAGCTCGATCTGCACGAGGCGCTGGCCCCGCGGTGGGGGTCGCTGATCGGCCTGACGGTGGCGTGCCACCTCGCGACGGTCGTGTTCGGCGAGCGGGGCGGCGAGGCGGACGCGCGGGCGACGTGGATCGCGGATCGAGACGCGGTGCTGCGGGCGGTCGTGTCGTCGATCGCGGAGACCGAAGGGCAGCTGTAGGGCTACAACCTCCCCACGTTGGAGGTCCCGATGTCTCTCGCTCCCACGCGCCTCGGCGCGACCGGCCCGACCGTGTTCCCGCTCGGCCTCGGCTGCATGGCCCTGTCCGGGGTGTACGGCCCCACCGACCACGCCTCGGGCCTGGCCGTGATCCGCCGCGCGCTCGACCGCGGCGTCACCCTGTTCGACACGGGCGACCTCTACGGGATGGGCCACAACGAGCTGCTCGTCGGCGAGGCGATCCGCGGACGCCGGGACCGGGTCCAGCTGTCGGTGAAGTTCGGCGCGCTGCGGGATCCGGGCGGGAACTGGCTCGGCGTCGACAACCGCCCGGCGGCGGTCAAGACGTTCGCCGCGTACACGCTGCGCCGGCTCGGGGTCGAGGTGATCGACGTGTACCGCCCCGCGCGCCTCGACCCGGCGGTGCCGATCGAGGACACGGTCGGCGCGGTCGCCGAGCTCGTCCAGAAGGGCTACGTCCGGCACCTCGGGCTGTCCGAGGTCGGTGAGGACACGATCCGGCGCGCAGTCGCCGTCCACCCGGTGGTCGACCTCCAGATCGAGTACGCGATCGTCAGCCGCGGCCCCGAGGCGAGGCTGTTCCCGGTGCTGCGGGAGCTCGGGCTGTCGGCCACGCTGTACGGCGTGCTGTCGCGCGGCCTCGTCACCGGGTCGACCGTGGCGACGCCGGGGGATTTCCGGGCGCACCTGCCCCGGTTCTCGGCGACCCACCGGGCCGGGAACGACGCGGTGCTGGCGCGGTTCCGCGCGTTCGCCGCCGACCGAGGCCACACGCCGGCTTCGCTCGCGTACGCGTGGGTCCTCGCGAAGCAGCCGGGGTTCGTGCCGCTGCTCGGGGCCCGCACGGTCGACCAGCTCGACGACTCGCTCGCGGCGGTGGACCGGCCGCTGACGGCGGCGGACGTGGCGGCGCTCGAGGCGCTGGTCCCGGCCGACGCGATCGCCGGGACCCGGTACGCGGCGCCGCAGATGGCGCACCTCGACTCGGAGCGGTAGCGGGGCGATCCCTCCCCTCCCTGGTTCGGCATGGGCCGCACCCGGTCCCGGCTGCGGTGCGCTGCAGCGGACCTCGGGTGAGCCTCGCCACGGCCGACGCTTCCAGCGACCGCGGGACGTTGAGCCGACGGACCGACATCGGGATCGACAGCAGCCGTGCGAGGGTCATCCCGTTGCGCTGAGCAGGTCGGCGTCTCGGGACCAGGTATCGGGGCACAGCGTGCGGACCTGCCGCTCGGTCACCTCGTCCGGCCCACCGTGATTGCGCGCCTCGATCATCGTGGGCGTGGACGAGCACACGACCAGGTTGTCCATCCAGCCCCCCGACGGAGCCGTGGGCGACACCCGTGTGCCGAGCTCTGGACTCCATTCGCCGCCGGTCCACACCCGCCACAGGACCTCGCAGCTCGGAATCCGACGGTGGATGTCCGGTTCGAGGCATCCCGCGATCGCGCGAACGATGCGGGGCTCGGTGTGGGTGCGAAGACTCTGGATGGGGAAGTACTGCCCCCCGACGATCGCTTCGTAGATCGCCTTCACGTCGGAGCCGGGAAAGGCCTGGTGGCCGCTCGCGAGCTCGTACAGGATGCAGCCGAGCGAGAAGACGTCCGCGCGCGTCCCGACCGATTTGGAGTCCCACCACTGCTCGGGCGCCATGTAGCTCGGCGTTCCCATGAAGACCCCGTACTTGGTCAGCGCGTAGCGACTCCTCCCGGGCTTCCCCAGCCCGAAGTCGGTCAGCTTCGGCTCGAAGTCGCCACCGACCACGATGTTCTCGGGCTTGAGATCACGATGAACGATCCGGGCCGAGTGTGCCGCCGCGACGGCCCCGATGATGCCGCGGGCGAGCCTGTCGATTCGGGCGTTCGGCAAGCGGGGCTGCTTCAGGAACTCACCGAGGTTGGAGCCGGAGACCAGCTCCATCACGAATCCCGGCATCTTTCGATCCAGATCCCGCGGACCACGTTCTGGGGCCCTTCGTGACGCCGAGCCTCCCCACATCGGCAAGGCCGCCTCGGGCCACTCGCCCCGCATCCAGAACTCCCGACCGCCGTCCTGCGTCAGCATCCGCAGCCCGCCTCGCGGGCCCCGGACCTTCACCGCCACGGCCTCGACGACCGCCGCCGGCTCCGGACTCGGCGTCGCCGCCCCGATCTTCGCGGCATCGCGGGCGATCAGCTGCTCGAGCAGCTGGTCCAGCGCGTTGCGCATCCCGCGGACCAGCTCGGGCTGGAGGTTCTCCTCCGCCCCCGCGCGAACACGTCGATGGTGGACGACACCGTGGTCCCCGGCGGGTCCGCCCCGCTGAACGCCCTCGGCGTCGGGTGGCCGGACTCGTGGCTGAACCCGGACCAGTACA
>JBEBJW010001254.1:0-2703 GCA_040079715.1 Myxococcota bacterium
ACGGCACCCAGCCGCGTCGTCGCCGCGACGCCCTCCGGGGACCGGGCGCCCGCAGCATCCATCCACGAGCGGCGACCCCGTTCGAGGACCGGGCGCCCGCGGCATCCCTCCACCGACGGTCGCGCTGTGCGACACCGGGCCTCGGCGCGCGGACACCGCTGGGGGTCCTCCCCATGGGCGCCTGTCGCGCGGCAGCACGAGGCGGCCCCCCGCCGATGGGGGATGTTCGGCCGTCGACGCCGCCGGAGCGCGCGGCTCCCGCCTCCACCGAGGTTCGCCCCGGCACTCCTCCCTCCCCCGATGGCTGGTCCGGAGCCGCGCCTCCCGCCGCTCGCCGGAGCCCCGAGGCCAAGATGCGCGGCGCACCGCGCTGCCGTCGTGACGGCACCCAGCCGCGTCGTCGCCGCGACGCCCTCCGGGGACCGGGCGCCCGCGGCATCCATCCACCGCCGTCAGCGTTGATTCGGTTCGAGGGTCGATTCAGGGCTCGAGGGTCTGCCGCAGCGTGCGCAGGCCCTCGCGCCACTCCTTGTCGAGCGCGTCGCGCTTCGCGTCGTCGTCGAGGACGCCCCCGCCCGAGTGGACCAGGGCGAGGCGCGTCTCGTCACCGTCGCGCGAGATCGTGAACTGGAGCCGGGTGCCGCGGGTCGGCGCCGGGCTGTTCGAGTCCCACGCGATCTCCAGCCGACGGGTCGGCCGCATCTCGTGGAAGATCCCGCGCTCTTCCACCGGCGTGCCGTCTTCGCCCTCGGACACGAGCACGATCCGCCCGCCCTCGCGCGACTCGACCCGCGCGTCGTCCGCCCACCACGACTTCCAGCCGTCCGCCGACGTGAGGGTGTTCCACACGGTGCGCTGCGGGGCGGCGATGTTGATCTGCTGCCGAATGGCCGACATCCAGTCCGTCTCCTTGCGGCCGAGGCGCCATCGAACGCTCGACCCGTCACGCGCGATGCGTCCCGACCGACGCGCTTAACCGATCGCGCTCACCGCGGGGCCTTGAGGATCCCCGGGAATTGAACCCCGGCCCGCGGATCGATTCCTTCGTATTGCATCTGCGCCGCGGTCACCTGGAGGGTGAAGTCGAAGTCCGGCAGGTACACCCGACCGTCCTTCTGGACCAGCCCGTCCGGCGGGTTGTCGAACGGGGCCGCGAGGCGGAACGCGCGGACCAGGCAGTCGTCGACCTCGGGGCTGCCGGACTCGTGGGTCAGCTCGATGTGCTCGAGCGCGCCGTCGGAGTTCAGGATCACCTGCACGCTCGACAGGTACTTCGCCTTCGACAGGCGCGTCGACGAGGGCAGGTTGTGGATGTTCTGCTCCCACCAGTAGTTCACCTGCCGGCGGATCCGGTCCATGTAGCTTGCGTACGGGTACTTGGTGGTGTTCAGGTCGACCCGCTTGCCGACCACCTCGTCCAGCAGGTCGTTCTGCGGGGCGCCGGACAGCGCGGCGTTCCGCTGGCTGCTCGGGATCGGGTCCTGCGGGCCCTCCTGGTTCGTCTGGCGCCACGGCGACGGGAGCGAGGCGAGCGCCCCGTCGACGTTCGGGTCGAACCGGTGGTTGCCGACGGTCGCGCCGGTGGACGGTTTGTCGACGTTCAGGTCCATCACGTCGGCCTGCTCGGCCTTCTGCTCCTTGCTGAACTCCCGCGCGAGGACCTCGGGGTTCAGCATGAACTTCTCGGTCCGGGTCTCCTCCTCGACCGACGCGTCGTACTCGGACAGGTACTCGGAGTCGTCCGGCTTCTCCTCGACCTCGGGCGGAGACAGCTCGACGATCTGGCCCTCGAACACCGGATCCGGCTCGTCGAGCTCCTCGGGCTCCGGCGGCTCGTCCTTGAGGATCACCATCGTCATCTGCTGCGCCTTCGGCTGCGGGCGCTGCGGCGGGACGAGGTACGGCGAGAGCCAGGCGAACAGGACCGCCATCACGACGTGTCCGCTGATCGACAGCAGCAGGAACACCGGGAGGATCGGCGAGCCCCGCCCCGAACGGTTCCTGCGGTTCGCGAGCGGTCCGCGCAGCGCTCCCCCCTCCCCGACCCTATCGTACCGTAGCCCGGAACCTACCCGATCGCAGCGCCGAATCCCGGATCAAGGGGTCACCAGCGGGTTCCGGTACCGGAGCGTGATCTCGTGGTGGAACGGACTCGACCCGAGCTCCCGCGGAAACCGGGCGAGGCGGGCCGGGATCGCCTCGACGGCCATCCGATCGAGCTCCGGGTTGCCCGACGACCGCACGATCGCGACCTCGCCGGTGCGACCGTCGGGCCGGACCAGGTACCGGACCGTGACCTCGCCCTGCAGGCCGAGCGCCCGGCTGTGGGCGTCCAGATCGTGCGCCCGCCACCGGCTGGCGATCACCTCCTCGGCGCGCTCGACGTACGCGCCGAGCGCGGTCCCGCGGGTCGACACCGCCGACCGCCAGGCGATCGGCACGTCGAACGCGAGCTGCGGGGAAGAGTCACGCGCGCCCGACTCGTACATCGCGCCAGCCCACGCGGGGCGCGGCGCGAGCGCGGTGCGATCCAGCGGGCCGAACCCGAGCGCCTCCCGGAGCTCGTCGACCGGATCGGCGGTCCCGGGACCTGCGATCCGCCCCGCGCCCGGTCCCGGCAGGTCGGACACCGGCGGCGGCGCGCGATCGATCTCCATCGCGCCGCCGGTGTGGCTCCGTCGCCCGGTCCGCTCGACCGGGGAC
>JBEBJW010001255.1:0-2697 GCA_040079715.1 Myxococcota bacterium
GCCCAGCCGCGCCCGCTGTACAGCCACGGGCCGATCCCGACCGCGGCGACGCCGAGCAGGCCGAGCAGCGCCGCCGCCGCCGTGGCCCCGGCGCCGTCGACCACCACCGCGAGCTGGACCGCGGTGCCGAGGTCGAACAGCCCGGCCGCGACGAGCAGCCCGCCGCCGACCTCGACCAGCCGTGGCGGGACCAGGCCGGTCGGATCGAACAGCTCGGGGGACAGGGAAGGGGGAGCGGCGCTCGACATCGACATCCTCCGGTGACCGGACGTTGCCCGGTCGACCGGCGGACCGTCAAGCGCCCGTCACGGCGCCGGCGACTCAGCCGCCCAGCGCCTCCCGGACCAGCTTGTTCGCGAGCTTGCCGTCGTACTGGCCGCGGTGGGCGGCGGTCAGCGCGCCCATCACCTTGCCGAGATCCTTGCCGGTGGTGGCCCCGGTCTCGGCGATCGCCGCCCGGACCCACGCGAGGGTGGTGGCCTCGTCCGCCAGCTTCGGGAGGAACGCCTCGATCACCGCGAGATCGCGCTTCTCCTCGGCGACGAGATCGGCCCGGGCGCCGGCCTCGTACGCCTCGATGCTCTCCTTGCGCTGCTTCGCCAGCCGGCGGAGCACGTCGAGCGCGGCGTCGTCGGACAGGGTGGTGGAGCCGTCGAGCTTGAGCGCCTCGATGAACGCGGCGCGGATCCCGCGGAGGCCGTTCAACCGGTCCTTGTCCTTGGACCGCATCGCGTCCTTCAGCTGCTCGCTCACCTGGTCGAAGATCGTGGTCCCGGACATCGCTTCCCCTTCGTGACGACCGCTCGGTTCATAGCCGGCGGCGGCAGCGTGAACAACCGCGTCGTGGGTGCCACCCGGGGATGCGGGACGCCCCAGCCGGTTGCACGACGCACCCGACCTTGCAAAGATGCTCGGCCACGACCGGTGCTCCCGTGACCGGAACCCGTGCCCAGTCCTTTGGTTATCGGCGTCGGAGGCCCAACCTGATGAAGCGCCCCCTGTTCGTGACCGCGATCATCCTCGCGGCTTCCCCCGCGGCCCGCGCCGCCGACCAGACGGTCTCGTTCGGGCTGTTCGGCGGCTACCTCGTGAGCGACCAGCTCGAGGCGATCGGCGACACCCCGATCCTCGCGCCGCGCGTCGGCTACTGGATCAACCCGACCCTCGGGTTCGAGCTCGATCTCGGCCTGATGCCGGCCGGCAAGACCCAGGTCGGCGTGCCGGAGACGTTCCCGTACTTCGGGGCGCTCCCGCTGCTGAACATGGTCGGCCGGGTGTTCGAAGACGAGCCCGTGTCGCTGATCCTCAACGTCGGCGTCGGTCCGTTCTTCAAGAAGATCGACGACGCCGGGGCGCTCGAGCTGCCGACCGCCGACAAGCTCGACGTGGACTTCGCGGGCGCCGCGGGTCCGGGCCTGCTCGTTCCGCTCGGCAAGAAGTCGCCGGTCGCGATCCGCACCGAGTACCGGTGGGTGCTGAACGTCGGGACCGAGAACTGGCAGAACCACGGCGACGCGTTCCTCGACGGCGCGTGGACCCTCGGCGTGATGTACCTCCCCGCCGCGGAGAAGGACGCCGACAAGGACGGGATCGTCGACGAGTCCGACGCCTGCATCGACCAGGCCGAAGACGTGGACGAGTTCGAGGACGCGGACGGCTGCCCCGACCTCGACAACGACAAGGACGGCGTGATGGACGACGCCGACCTGTGCAAGCTCGAGGCCGAAGACATCGACACGTTCGAGGACGAGAACGGCTGTCCGGACCCGGACAACGACGGTGACGGCGTGGTCGACGGCGACGACGACTGCCCGGTGGTCAAGGGCACCGCGCCGACCAAGGGCTGCCCCGACGCCGACGGCGACCTGCTGGTCGACACCGAGGACGAGTGCCCGAACGAGGCGGGCCCCGAGGCGTCGTTCGGGTGCCCGGACCGCGACGGTGACCGCGTGCCGGACGTGCGGGACGAGTGCCCGGACGAGAAGGCCCCGGAGGGGATCGACCCGCTGCGGTCGGACGGCTGCGTCCGGAAGTTCTACATCGCCGAAGACAAGATCGTGATCACCGAGAAGGTCCAGTTCGACTCGGGCAAGTCGGTGGTCAAGAAGGTGTCGTACGAGCTGCTCGACGGCGTGGCCGGGATCCTGGAGAAGAACAAGGGCATCAAGAAGCTCCAGGTCGAGGGTCACACCGACTCCCAGGGCAAGGACGACAGCAACCTGAAGCTGTCGCAGTCCCGGGCCGACGCCGTCAAGGCGTACATCGTGAGCAAGGGGATCGCCGAGGACCGCCTGGTGGCGAAGGGGTACGGCGAGACGAAGCCGATCGGCGACAACGCGACCCCGGTCGGGCGCGAGCAGAACCGGCGGGTCGAGTTCAACATCCTCGAGC
Source organism: Myxococcota bacterium (assembly GCA_040079715.1). Classification (GTDB taxonomy): domain Bacteria; phylum Myxococcota_A; class UBA796; order UBA796; genus JACKER01. Next base: position 2,392 of record JBEBJW010001255.1, read on the forward strand.
AGGATGTCGGCAAGAAGCTGAAGGAGAAGCTGAAGGACGGGATGGACGAGGGTCGGGTCGAGAAGGTCGACGAGACTCCGGCTCCGGCCCCGGCTCCGGCTCCGGCTCCCGCGCCGACCCCGGCTCCGGCCCCCGAGCCGCCGAAGCAGGGCGGCCTCGGCACCGTCGGCACCGGCAAGACCGAGGCTCCGGCGCCGGCTCCGGCTCCGGCCACCCCGGCTCCGGCGGCGGCTCCGGCTCCGGCTCCGGCCCCGGCTCCGGCGGCTCCGGCCCCGGCCCCGAAGCCGGCTCCGGCGCCCGCGGCTC
>JBEBJW010001256.1:0-2693 GCA_040079715.1 Myxococcota bacterium
GGCAGGCGCGGAGGTACCGCGGGTGGACCGCGTACCGCCCGCGCGCGCCGTCCGACGCCCGCGTGCCGAGTCGCCCCTCCCCGCCGTCGGTCAGCTCGAGCGGATCGGCGTCGTCGCCGGACAGCGGCCGGCCGGGGGCCACGTACAGCCGCAGATCCCGCGGCAGCGCGTTCGGGACCGCGTCCGCCTCGTCCGCCGCGAACCGGACCCCCGCGATCCGGCGCGAGATCGCGGCGAACGGGTTCACCTCGTCGATCGCGACCGGCGAGGTCTCGAACCCCTCGGGGTGCTCGCCGAGCAGATCCGCGACCGCGTGGGCCTGGTCGAGCAGCTTGCCCCACACCTCGTCCGCCAGGCGCCGCGCCGCCCCGCACGCCCCGCACACGACCGCGCCGTCGTCCGGCAGGCCGTCGACCGGGGTCCACGCGCCGCAGTCACCGCAGCCCCACTCGAGGCGGACCGAAGCGCACCGGTACCGGGGATCCGGGACGAGCCCGCCGTGGTCGCGCAGCGTGGTGTTGCACGCGTCGCACACCGCACACTCCGGGGGCGCGTACACCCCGCACCGGCGACAGATGCGCATCGCGGTACGGTATCCTGTGGCGATGCGGTGGGTCGACATCGGCGCGGATGCGCGGGGGTTCGTGGCGATCGGGCAGTTCGCGACCGGGGTGTTCGCGTTCGGCCAGGTCGCGTGGGGCCTCGTCGCGGTGGGTCAGATCGCGTTCGGCGGGCTCGCGATCGGCCAGGTCGCCGTCGGCGGCGTGTCGATCGGGCTCGTCGGCGTGGGGATGCAGTTCACCGCCGGGATGATCGGGATCGGCGGGCGCGGGCGCGGGTGGATCCTCCGGCTGCTGCCGAGCCTCGGTCGGCGGCGCGTCCCGACCGGGATCTCGACCGTGGCGGCGATCCGGGCGTCCGGCCGGCCGGGGTGGGTCCGGCTGCACCTCGTGCCGCGGAGCAACGCCGCGGTGGCGGTGTTCGACGGCACGACCCACGCGGCCGACATCCGGCTCGACGCGCGGGTCCGGCGCGCGGGCCTGGCTGCGGCCCCGGGCGACGTGTGGGCCGAGCTGCGGCCGTCGGTCGACGGGTGGGTCGCGAACCGGCTGATCGCGGTCCCGAGGCCGCGGACACTCGAGCCGCGGTGGTGGTTCGTGTGGGGCGCGCAGCTGATGGGGCTGCTCCTGCTGGCCGCGATCGTGTGGTGGGCGGTCGGCGAGGTCCTGCTCGGCGCGTGGTTCGGTCCGGACGGGATCTTCCGGAGCTGACCGGCGCCTCGCAGGCCTGGGGAAAGCTCGATGCGCGAGTTCCCGGCCTGCTCGATGCGCATGGCTCGCCTTCGGACCGCCGCCCTCCGGGCGACCCTCCGCTCCCTGCGGCTCCTCGATCCGATGCAGGTGCCGGTTGTACCGTCGCAGCCACTCGGTCCCTCGGTCGCTCCGAGTCGTCCCAGCGAGCCGGGACGGCGGCCCGAAGACTCGCGTCAGGAGCGCGTGAACGCTCCCGGAGGGAGCAATCCCGAGCGCTCCTGGGGCTGCGTGGTCTCACCGCGGTCCCCACCCGCCGTCCGCCGGGTGCACGCGGTGGCCGTCGTGCGGTAAGCTCCGGCCCCGGAGGCGGAGTCGATGACCGTCTGGATGCTGCTGTTCCTGCCTGGGTGCGACAACTCGGCGGCCGAGGCCCTGCGCACCTGCGAGGGCGGGAACACCGAAGCCTGCTACAACGACGGCATGGCGGCGGCGTCTGCGGCCCGGCCCCGGTTCGGCGACGCGCGCAAGGCGTTCGCGGCCGCGTGTCGCCCGAGCGTGGGGATGCCGGGCGCCGGCAGCGCCGTGTCGAAGCACCGGCCGAAGGCGTGCAACGAGCTCGCGATCCTCGTGCGCGACGCGAAGGGCGGCCCGAAGGATCTGCCCCGGGCGATCGAGCTGTTCGAGATCTCGTGCAAGGACGGGATGGACCAGGCGTGCGTCGACCTCGGCGCGCTCTTGTACAACGACGACCCCGAGCGGGTCGCCGAGTCGGCTCGGGCGGTGGTGCTGTTCGAGTCCGCCTGCGCGAAGGTCGACCCGCTGTCGGCCCCGCCCCCGGCCGAGGGCGTGACCGGCGACGCCGCCGCGGTCCCCCTGGCCGAGAGCTGCGACGCGCTCGGGCACGCGTACCAGGACGGGATCGGCGTCGAGCCGCCCCAGAAGGACGAGGACAAGGCCGCGGCGCTGTACGCGAAAGCGTGCGACGCCCGGTATGCGCGGGGCTGCGTGTCCGCCGGCGCGCTGGCGGTCCAGTCGAAGCAGAAGCCGAAGGAGAAGGTCCAGGAGGCGGCGGTGCTGTTCGAGCGGGCGTGCAAGCTCGACGCGCGCCAGGGTTGCTTCGAGCTCGCCGAGCTCCACGCGAACAAGGCGTGGCCCGACGCGTCCGACGCGATCGCGGCGGAGTTCTACCAGAAGACCTGCAACATGGACCCGACCCGCGGCTGCTTCGAGGCGGGGGCGCTGATGGAGGAGGGCCGGGTCCAGGCGCGCGAGGGCGAGATCGCCTCGCTGTACAACCTCGCGTGCGAGCACGGCCACACGCTGGCGTGCGCCCGGCGGGCCCTGGTCGACCGGCCGATCCAGCGCTGAGCGGAGGCCGGCGCAGGGAGAGGCCTGCCGCCGCAGGCCCACGTGACGGTCGGTGCGAACGGGGGCATCTGC
>JBEBJW010001257.1:0-2690 GCA_040079715.1 Myxococcota bacterium
AACCACCGCACCTCATGGGCATCCCCTGCGACCAGCCGCGCGAGCCGAACCAGGCACCAGAGCTCGAGGAGGTCCTCACGTGCGGTGGGCAATGGCAGGGTGGCCAAGGCTGCGGGCTCCGTCACAGCCCGAAGCGTCTCGGCCACCACGTTGCGCAAGAAAGGCCAGCGCGAGCGCCGAGCAACGTGCGCCCACCGCTGGAGTCCACGATCCTCACGTGGCTGTTCTCCACCGATTGCCGTCAGGCGATCGGCGAACGGATCCGACGGCAGCTTCCAGGCCACGCAGAACTGGTCCCACTCCGCTCCGACCCAGGCGCACCACCCCAGCAGGCTGTGGCGTTCGTCCTCAGTAAGACCAACGCCGCTACCGCGGCAGACGTACTCGGGGACGGTGCGTGGACCGCGGGCCAGGGTGCGTGGCCAATCGACGTCCAACGACGGGCGGTCCTCGAGCCGAAGACGCGGGTTGTGGGTGGCGAGGAGCCGCTCCACGATCCGCAGCGCCAGTGCCCACCGCGCTCCCAACGGGCCATCGAGGAGGTTCAGCACGTGCCCCTCGAACAACCACCATCGCAGGATCGGAGGGCACCCGACGCTGGCGCGACGCGGGGCGGACAGCGCGCTGTTCGCCCTCTTCGCGTAAACCCACCCGAGGAGCCAAGCGCGGATCTCCGCCGCCCACTCCGCAGGAGCGTCGGAGTCCGAGGGCGCCGCGGCCTTGGCGAATGTCACCCTTCCTCCTCGAGCCGGGACAGCACCTTGCGCAGCCGCGGGTCTCGACTGACGGGCTTGAGGGCCCGGGTAACGAGCTTGATCACCACGACCCGGTCATCCTCTTCAAGGGGAAGCGTCAGGCTGCCCCTGACCCAGGCCCGAACGGGCGCGAACCAGCCGGCACCGAACGGGAGCCGCCCGTCCTCGCCCAGCCCCTCGTCGGTCGCGAGCACATAGAACTCGCGGAGGACCGTGCCCACCACCTCCACACGACGCCCTGGGCCCGACAGGCCAAGGTAGTCTTGCAGGTCCACCTCGCTGGCCCCCGGCAAGTCGATTCGCTGGAAGCGCCGCGAGAGCCCTTCGCTGATAGGAAACACGATGTCATCGATTGAAGCGTCGTTTACGGTCGCGAGGATCCGGAACCGCGGGTGATTGACGATGCGGGACACGCCAGGGAGTCCGGCTGGCTCGACCGCCGCGACCGAACCGGAGAGGAGCGGATACAGCTCACCGATGCAACGATCCAGGTCGGCCCGGTTCATCTCGTCCAGCACCAAGGCCTCACCGCATAGCTCCCAAACGCCGTCCGCAGTGGTCCGCGCGGAGAGAAAACACCCGCGCACCAGATCGAAGCTCTCCTTGGAAGGGACGAGTCCACCGATGGTGTGGAACGGCGACCACGCGGAGCTTGCGACCGTGGTCCGCGGCGCCTCTGCGATCCGGATCCGCTGAGGTACTGTCTTCTGGTCATGGTTCCACGCCCACCCTACGAGCTGGGCCACCGTCGTCTTCCCCGTGCCGGGTACACCCGCGAGGAGCACGTGGAATCCGGCACGCAGGTACGCAAGCGCCAGGTCGGCATCCTCTTGGAGAGAGGGTGGCAGAACGAGCTCGGCGTTACCGTCGCCGTACGGGGGAGCCACGCGATCTTCGGCTACATGCGTCTGGATCGGAGACTCGACCTCCGACGGCACTACCTGGTTGCCTAGGAATACGTGAACGTCGAGCAGGATGTGGAGCAGGCACGCGGCCTGATCCGCCTGTGACTTCGCAAGCAGCGATTGACTAGCCAGCTCGACCAGCTCTGCCCGGAACTTGTAGTTGGCGAGGTCCTCCACACCCTGGCCGGACTTGGCCTGGGCCTTCGAGAAGTCCAACGACTCGATGGAGACCTCGTTCCCCCCGAGATCGCCCTTCAACCTCTCCCGAAACTGCTGTGCAAGGCGGGAGACCAACTCGGGTCGCTGCGACAAGAACCGTCGCGTGCGCATTCCTACGATGTCCAGGACCGCGAAGGGATCGTCCGCGTCCACCTCGGGGTCGACGGACACCGCGGCTTCCTCATAGGCGCTCGCGACCTGGCCATTGTGAAAGGGATGATGCGGTAGGGTGAGGAACCCGTAGACCTCGACGATCGCGGACCATCTAGAAAGGTCCTGGTAATTCTCGCCCACTGCTCCAAGGGCCCGGATCGGTGCCTTGGTTGGCGGTACACCGAGGAGCCACTGCGCGACGGGATCGAGGAAGTTGGCGGTGGGGGTGTTCTGAAGCACCGGCCCAAGCTTGATCGACGCACCATGCCGATAGGCATTCGTGCACGTCCACAGGCTGGCGAACCCGTACCAGAATCGCTGGTGATCGACGAGAATGGTGTCCGCGGGCGCGTTCAGGTACGGAAACCAGGGCAGCCGGTCCTGGAAAGGAGGCTCGTGGCGTTTCCACTCCTCGAAGTCGGTGGCCGCGTCCGCGAAGTAGGTGACGAGTACGTCTCTGAGGGTTCGGCTGCCCCATTTGGGCCAAACGCGCTGGACCGCGACCCAGGCCGCGGGCTCGACCATCCGCGTCGCGTGCTCCCCAAGGCGCTCGCACACGCCGACCCAACCGCCCGGCGCGTTCGCGTAGTCGACGCCGCGCCACGGCTGCTCGATGCCTTCGTCGCTTCGCTCGAAGTGGTTGAACACCTGGAGGCCG
>JBEBJW010001258.1:0-2687 GCA_040079715.1 Myxococcota bacterium
ACCCGCCGGACGCGAGGCGGGGGTCGCTGGTCGCAGTACCGGAGCCACCTCGCGCGGTGGACCAGGCAGCACGGAGGTTCGGACTGTTGGTTTTCGGTAATGCTCGATCTGTACGGGTACCCGCGCGATCTGCCCGTGTCAGGTGCAGGCCTGCGAGGGGTCGAGCTGGCCCGCGCCATCGAAGCACGCATCGGTGAGGACATCGGCGACCGTAGGCTGATCCCGTACGTCCAGTGCCACGAGTTCGAGGCGCTGCTCTTCACCGACCTCACAGTCCTGGCGCCCCTTGTCGGGGAGCGAGACCTGCCGGGGCTGGACGCGCTGAGGGTGGCGACCGCGAACCTGGCACCCGAGGAGATCGACGACCACCCCGAGACGGCACCCTCGAAGCGCCTGAAGGCCGCCATCCGCGATTACGACAAGGTCACGCACGGCCCTCTGGCAGCCTCCACCTTGGGGCTCGTGCGAATCCGCCGCCGCTGCCCGCACTTCGACGGGTGGCTACGGGCTCTGGAGCGCCTCCCGCTCGAGCCGGCTCGCGTCGAGATCGACCAACGGTTCGGCGCGGACACGCCGGAAGCAGCGATGGGTCAAACCGCGCTCGAATCGATTCACGCGGACGTGCTGGGGATCGATGAACCGTGGGTGGTGCCGACGGTGGTGAGCGATGCAGCGCACCGGCTCGTGTTCGGGTGGAGCTGCGGTGAGCGCTCCCTGACGGTGTCGACCGACGCAGCCGCGCTCATCGCCACTGCGGTCTGGGCCGATGGCAGGTCCGAAGGTGCACTGGAGAACGGGCGATTCGGACCCTGGTGGCGGTGGCTGCGCGGCGGAGCAGAGGTGCCCTGAGGCGGTCCGACCCGACCGTCCTCCGGTTAGCGGCCGACCACGCCCGCTGGCCGTGCGTGGGCATTCGTGGCGTCGAGTGGCTGCGGCGCTGCCGATGCCGGGTGTCGTCGAGGTTCACCTCGGCGCGGGGGTCGGCGTGGTGGTCGACGACCATGGAGCTGCTCATCATGTGCGCGGGGCCCGCGGACCTCGACGGCGTGGTGCTGTACCTGCCGCTGTGACGTGCCCGCCACGCGGTCTCCCACCAGCGCACGTCGACGGGCTGCGCCAGCCGGACCGGAGGGCGCGAGCGCAGCGAGCGGTCGGCGCGCAGCGACGACGGGACCCCGCAGGGAGGGCGACGGCGCGTAGCGCCGGGGCGCCCAGAACACTACGGGGACCGGATGTACGCGACGATCGATCGATCCACCACGCCGCCCCACGTCACCGTGCCCCGCCGGTACAACGCGGCGGTGGACCTGCTCCTCCGCCACGTCGCCGAGGGCCGCGGCGAGCGCACCGCGATCATCGACGCCGACGGCCGCCACAGCTACGCCGCCCTCGCGGACCGGGCGCTGCGGGTCGCGTCGGCCCTGCGTGACCTCGGGGTCGAGCCCGAGCAGCGGGTCGCCCTCGCCCTGGTCGACACGGTGGACTGGCCGGCGGCGTTCCTCGGCGCGATCCTGCTCGGCGCGGTCCCGGTCCCGCTGAACACGCTGCTCGTCGCCGACGATTACCGGTACCTGCTGCGCGACAGCCGCGCTCGGGCCCTGCTGGTCAGCGACGCGCTCCTGCCGAAGCTCGGCGACGCGATCGCCGACGCCCCGTCGCTGAAGGCGGTGGCGGTGGTCGACAGCCCGCTCGGACCGGCGGCGGGCGCGGATCCGGGGCGGTTTCCGCGGTGGCGAGCCCTGTGGGAGGCCGCGGCGCCGCTCGCGACCCCGGCGGACACCACCTCCGACGACGTGGCGTTCTGGTTGTACTCGTCCGGCTCGACCGGCAAGCCGAAGGCAGCCCTCCACCTCCACGCGAGCCCGATCCACACCGCGGCGCTGTACGCGGGGCCGATCCTCGGCCTCGGGCCGGACGACGTGGTGTACTCGGCGGCGAAGCTGTTCTTCGCGTACGGACTCGGCAACGCGCTGACGTTCCCGCTGGCGGTCGGCGCGACCGCGGTCCTGCTCGCGGACCGCCCGACGCCGCCAGCGGTGATCGCGACCCTCCGGCGCCACCAGCCGACGGTGTTCTGCGGGGTGCCGACGCTGTTCGCGTCGCTGCTCGCGGACCCGGGCCTGTCCCGGGCGACCACCTCCGAGGCCCTCCGGGTGTCGACGTCGGCCGGCGAGGCCCTGCCGAAGCACGTCGGCGAGCGGTGGCGCGACCGGATGGGGACCGAGATCCTCGACGGGATCGGCTCGACCGAGCTGTTGCACATCTTCTTGTCGAACCGGCCAGGGGACGTGACCTACGGGACCACCGGTCGGCCGGTGCCCGGGTACGACCTCGAGCTGCGCGGCGACGACGGGTTCCCGGTCGCGGACGGCGAGGAGGGCGCGCTGTGGGTCCGCGGCCCGTCGGTGTGCGCGGGGTACTGGAACGATCGGGCGCGGTCCCAGGCGACGTTCCACGGCCCGTGGAGCCGGACCGGCGACCGGTACCGCCGCGATCCGGACGGCACCTGGACCTGCTGCGGGCGCGCCGACGACCTGCTGAAGGTGGGCGGGATCTGGGTCTCGCCGTTCGAGGTCGAGTCGGCGCTCGGCGCCCACCCGGCGGTGCTCGAGGCGGCGGTGGTCGGCGCCGCCGACGCGGACGGGCTGGTGAAGCCGAAGGCGTTCGTGGTGCTCGCCCCGGGCCGG
>JBEBJW010001259.1:0-2684 GCA_040079715.1 Myxococcota bacterium
GGCGGGGACCTCGGACTTCAGGGTCCAGGTGCACTCGCCCTCGTGACAGCCGCAGGTCTCGAGGACCTTGAAGCACTGCTTGTCTTCGCAGGTGGTCATCACGTTCGCCTTCTCGCCGCCGGTGGTGCAGACCTCGTTGCCGCAGCCCGCGGTGGCGCAATCGGCGTCGGCCTTGCACTCGTCGTCCTTCTGCGGGTTCTCCACCCGCTCCCGGCACTCGTCGTACAGGCCCTGGGGGGTCGCGACCGGCACCGGCGCGGGCGTGGGCTCGGTCGGCGCCGGCTCCGCCGGGACCGGCTTGTCGGCAGCCTCGTCCGTGCCGCCCTCCGGAGCCGTCTTCGGGTTGCACCCGAGGGCGAGGGTCGACGCGAGCGAGACCAGCACGAGCAACGTACGAGCCATGGTGTTCATCCTCCACACGGTCGCGCGCATTGTGGCACACCGCGCCAGTGGGGTTACACGGCCGGGCTGTTGCGGAAAGGGGGACGGCCGATGACGCGCGTTCAGCGGCTCAAATGGGCGATCGTCGGCGTCGGGGTGGCCGGACGGGCGCGCGCGAAGGCGATCGCGGGCGACCCTCGCGCGGCGCTCGTCGCGGTCTGGCGGGGGCGGTTCGCCGCCGAGCCGGGCGCCACGGTGGTCGACTCGCTCGAGGCCGCGATCGCCGCCGCGGACGTGGTCGCGGTGTGCTCGCCGACCGCTGCCCACGCCGAGCAGGTCCGGGCGGTGCTCGACGCCGGCCGGCACGCGCTCGTCGAGTTCCCGATCGCGGAGGACGCCGCCACCGCCGAGGCGTTGTTCGCCCACGCCCGCGCGGAGGGCCGGGTCCTGCACGAGGAGCACATCGAGCTGCTCGACGCGCCGTCCAGCACGCTGTCGGCCCACATCCGGGTCGAGACGGTCAAGGAAATCACCGTGTCGTTCGAGGGGCCCGGCAGCGAGGACGCTTCCCCGGCGGAGCTCGCGCTCCGGAACGTGGCCCGGCTCCACCGGGTCGCGGCGGTCGGCGGGCCGTTCGCGTCGATCGACCGGGTGACCGCGGAGCCCGGGCGGCTCGTCGCCGAGCTCCGGCTCCGGAGCGGGGCGCCGGTGCGGGCGACGTTCCTCCAGGCGCCGTACTACGCCCGCCGGACCGCGCTCGAGGTCGACACGGTCGCGTCGAAGTGGAACCAGCACGACGACCAGCTCCTCCGCGACGGGATGCCGGTCACGCTGGTCGGCCTCGGTGGCTTGTTCGCCCGCGACCAGCGCTCGGCGAGCGCGCGGATCCTCGATGGGTCCGAGCCGTACGTGGACGAGCGCCGGATCCTGCACGTGCTGGACCTCGTCGACCGCCTCGGGCGGCTCGAGACGGGCCTGCTGCCGCAGCGATCCGATGCAGCCGGGCGCTGACCCGGCCCCGGGCTGGATCGCCTCCCGGTTTCGGCCGGTGGGTCCGAGGGGTGGTGCCGCGACTCGTTGCGCCACCCTTGTAGCCTCCGAGGCAGTCCGGTACTGACAGCCCCCTCGACTTGCGCGCGTCGGACGCGCCGGGGGAACTCCCACTGGAGGGCGGATGCGCCATCGGTTCCTTCTTGCCGCGTACACCGCGATCCTCGCGATCGGTGCGGCGTGCAACGTGGCCGAAGCGGACAAGCTCGGGGATCTGAACCATCCCCTCGACTGGCACCCGATTTTTCCGCAGTACGGGCCCAACACGGGCCAGATCGCTGCGGGCCGGGCGACCGGTCGGGTGCTGGAGCAACCGATCGGGTTCTCGCACCTGCTCCACGCGGGCGAGATGAAGATCGACTGCCAGTACTGCCACGCAGAGGCGCGGAAGTCGATCCACGCCGGGGTGCCCCCGCTGCAGACCTGCATGGGTTGCCACGCCCACATCCGGAAGGACAGCCCGGAGATCCAGAAGATCCACCAGGCGTGGTGCGGCAAGCCCGAGTGCACCATCGCCGAGGACGCGTTCGGTCAGCCGGTCCGGGATCCGGCGGGCCAGCCGCTCCAGTGGAACAAGGTCCACGACGTGCCCGACTACGTGCACTTCAACCACTCCCGCCACGTGAAGGCCGGGGTGAATTGCACCGAGTGCCACGGCCAGGTCCAGCTCCAGGGCGAATACGTGTTGACGCCGATCCCCGGCGCCACCGGTGAAGGCGCGGTGTACCGCAAGGTCGACGCGGTGATGGTGCGCGAGTCCACGCTCCAGATGGGCTGGTGCCTCGATTGCCACGCAACCCACCCGTCGGTCGATCAGAACTACGGCGAGCAGGCCCTCCAGCGCCGCGCCGAGCTCAAGGACTGCTGGACCTGCCACAAGTAGGGGCGACGACGATGAACCGGCGAAACTTCCTGAAGAGCCTGGGGTTCGGCGGCAGCGTGTCGGCGTTGGCCGCGTGCGGTGTCGACGACAACGTGTACTACACGCCGATCGAGCACGTGTTGCCGTACGTGACCCGTCCCGAGCAGGTGACGCCCGGCACGAACAGCAACTTCGCGACCGTGATCGGCACGGGGCCGCGGGCCTACCCGGTGGTGGCCGTCCACCGCGACGGGCGGGTGATCAACGTCGGCGCGAACAAGCTCGCCCCGATCCCGCCGCTGGTGCCGGCCGCGCAGCTGTTCGACCTGCAGCGGCACTACTCCCCGGACCGGATCACCCAGCCGATGAAGGGCGGGGCCCCCGTCGGGTG
>JBEBJW010001260.1:0-2682 GCA_040079715.1 Myxococcota bacterium
GCCCCTGCCCGCCCGTGGTCCGAGCGCGAACGGCGGTGGGCTGCGGATGGATCCGCGCGTCGTCCGGCGCCACGGAGCTCCGGGTGGCGTCCCGTCGGCCGACCGCGGTGGATCCGGTGCTGCTCCTCGGGAGATCGCGCGATCCGCGTGCGGTCAGCCCGGCGCTGGCGCGGCGGCGGGTCCCGCGCGGCCGGGATCGCGGAGGATCCGCAGCCCGCCGAGGCCAGCGGCGATCGCGATCGTCCCGATCGCGGCGACAGCACCCACCACCGTCAGGACCTGGATCCGCGGGATCACCGACCCGAGCGACTCCTCGCCGCCGGTGCCGGCGCTGAGCGCGGACCGGAGCGCGACCCACACCCCGAGGTCGATCACCGCGAGGGACGCGGCGGCGGCGAGCGCGGCCCGCTCGAGCGCGTGGACCGGGCGCGCGGGCTCGGTCGGGGGCGAGACCCGCGCGGTGGCGGCGGCGGCGGTGATCGTGGCGACGAGCGCGATCCCGAACGCGACCAGCGGCCGCACGGTGTTCCCCAGCGCCTCGGCCACGACGTCGGCCCGCTCGGCGGCGTCCGCCCGCGCCCACGCGACGAGCCCGATCGCTGCCTCGGACTGCGCGGTCAGCATCGCGAACGCGAACATCGCGAGGCCGAACGCCGCAGCGGCGGGGTACCACGACCGGACCGGACGCCCCGGGACGGACCGGATCGCCCACAACACCGACCACGCGCCGAGCACCAGCGCGACCACCCCACCGGAGCCGACCACCATCGGGTCCGGGTATCGCGAACCGCGGGCGTGCGCCCGACGAGAGGCCGCGGTACGTCCCCGGTGTGGCCGACGCCCTCCCCATCACCGACCGGATCGTGATCCCCGGCGACGAGCTCGACGTGAGCTACGCGCGGTCGGGCGGTCCCGGGGGGCAGCACGTCAACACCACGGACACGCGCGTCCGGCTGCGGTTCGCCCTCGCGGCCTCCGGCGCCCTGACCGACGAGGTGAAGGAGCGCCTGCGCGACCAGTGCCGCGCCTGGCTCACGGGCGACGGCGACCTCGTGCTGACCAGCGACGCCTCCCGGTCGCAGCGGCAGAACCTCGACGACGCCCGCGAGCGCCTCGCCGACGCGATCCGCCGCGCGCTGATCCGCCCGAAGCCGCGTCGCGCCACCCGGCCCACCCGGTCGAGCCAGGCCCGCCGGCTCGAGGGCAAGAAGGTCCGGAAGTCGGTCAAGGTGGGGCGGGGTCGGATCCGGGACGACTGACCGGCGGTTCGGCCGCGTCGGTCGCCGGTCCGGCCCGCGCGGCGTCGATCGCCGCAAGCAGCTCGCCCGAGACCCGGCGCTCGCGCACGACCAGCGTCTCGACGAGCTGACCGTCGGTCCGGCTGCGGCTGTACGCGATCGGTCCGAGGTCGAGGGCCCCGTCCGGCGCGTCATGGTCTGGCCAGCGGACCACCCGCTCGCCGACCCAGTCGAACCATCCGGTGCCGTCCGGCCCCGGCGCAGGCAGCGCCAGCGGGTGGTCGAACAGGCCGTCGCCGCGCGCCACGACCACGGTGATCGGCCCGCCCGCGACCTCGATCCCCTCGGCCGACCGGAGCTTCGCGCCCGGACCGCCGATCCGGACCGCCAGCGCCTGGGTCCGCGCGTCGGGCGGGAGCGACGCGAGCCACCGGCGCACCGCCAGCGCAGCCGGCCCGTCGAGGGTCCACTGGACGGTGTCGTCCGTCAGGTCGACGGTCTGATGCCCGACCCGGGGCGGCGGGGTCTCGGTGTGGTCCGGCGACAGCGCCGCCGCGCCCTCGAGCTCGGGGGGCAGCTCGAACGGCGCGCACACCGCGCAGGTCGGGTCGATCCACCGCGTCTCGTCGCCGATCCGGATCGCCACCACCGCCGCGTCGAACCCGACCGGCGCCACCGCGGACCCCGGGCCGGCCCACGCCGGGCGGACCAGGGCCCAGCTCGCGTCGAGGCCGAGCTGGCGCGCGTACAGCCACAGGGTGACCGCCGCCTCGGTCGGGGTCAGCGCGGACGACCGGCGGGCGCGGACCAGCGGCCGCGGCCACAGCGGATCGGTCGGCCAGGCGCCGATCGCCACCCGACCCAGCAGCGCCGGCCGCAGATCGGCGGCCAGCGCCCACCCGGGGTCGCGCCCGCGGAGCGTCATCGGCGCCCCCGGCTCGCGGACCGCCGCGTCGCGGAACCGCTGGTCGATCGCGCGGATCAACGTCGCGCGGTCCGGGATCACCAGCCGACGGTCCACCCCGTACAGGGTCCAGGCGTCGCGGTCCCAGTGGATCTCGCCCCGCTCGACCGACACCTTCAGCGCGTCGACGTCGGCGGGCCGCTCGCCGTAGGTCGGGGCGTCGGGGACGGTCCACCGCGCGGTCACCCGGGTCGTCGCCTCGCTCGGGCGGACCAGGATCTGCGCCCCGCTCGGGTCGCGCTCGAGGGACGCCGCGCGCTCGGGCTCGACGGCGAGCGCGACCGGAGCGCCCGCCGGGGCGTCGAGGGGCCACCCGCGGAGCGTGTCGGCCGGCGGGAACGTCAGGAACTCCTCGATCACGGTCGACGAGCCCGCGCCCGGGTACAGGTGGATCAACGGGTCCCCGGGCGGGACCTCGAGGGTCAGGTGGCGCTCGACCCGGACGTCGCCGGGGGCGGTCCGCTCGGGGCGGGCCTCCGA
>JBEBJW010001261.1:0-2681 GCA_040079715.1 Myxococcota bacterium
AGGCCCTTCTCGCGCGCCGCGTCGGCCCGGGTGGCCCGCCGCTTCTTGTACGGGGCGTACAGCTCCTCGAGGTCGGCGCGGGTGCCGGCGGCGACCAGCGCGGCGTCGAGCTCGGGGGTCCACTTGCCCTGCTCGCGCAGCGCGGCGCGCAGTTCACTTTCGCGCTGGCGCTTGACCGTCAGCTCGGCCAGCGGCAGCGCCCACTGCAGCCGCCGCTCGAGCCGGCGCCGCGACCCGACCTCGAGCGCGAGCCGCATCGCGAGGCCGAGCACCCGCGGATCCTGCAGCTCCTCGGTCGACACCGCCCACGGGACGTTCGCTGGCAGGAGCCCGCGCTGGACCCGCAGCTTGCGCGCCCCGTCGGTCACCGCGAGGAACATCAGCTCGGGCGCGTGCTGCTCGTACGGGTGGGCCACCTTCAGCGCCGCGTCGGCGTCCCGGCCTGCGATCACCGCCAGCGCGGGGGGCTCGGCGCCGGCCTCGACGGTGTCGGACCGGATCACCCGGCCCGCCCACACGCGAGTGAACGCTGCTTCGATCGTCGGCTGGAGATCCGACGGGATCTGCAGCAACGCCAGGACGGGTCCGGTGCCACTCACCCGGATTCGATAGCACGCGGATCGGCGGCGCCCGGTTCCACCGAGGTCGCACGTGGGTTGGACACAGCGGGCAGGCTCGCCGATCGGCGCGATCGGTTTCACTCCGCGACCGTCGGATCCATCCGACAGTGGAGCGCGCCGCTGTAGGAAATTCCCAACAGTGGACACGATGGTCCGCCGGGTTCTCGATTGGCTCGATTCCTGCTGTTCCGGTCGGGAGACGGGGAGGTCAGATGTCGGTTCAGAGCGGTCTGCAGCAGGTGCAGCTGTTCCGGGAGCGCCGGACCCGGAACGAGCTCGGGCTCGACCAGGCGTTGACCCTCGGCGGCGCGGTGCTCGACCAGCACTTCGGCGGCGACCTCGAGGCGTGGCGGGCGGGCGCGGGCCAGACCACGCTCCGGTCCCTGGCGCGGGATCCCGCGATCGGCGTGTCCGCGTCGACGCTGTACCGGTACGTCGCGATCGCGGTGCTGTGCCGCCGGATGGGGCGGTCGTCGTTCGCCCACGTCGGGGCCACCCACCTGCGCCAGGTGCTCCCGCTGCCGTTCGACCAGCAGTCGGAGCTGGTGCGGCGCGCGGACGCCGAGCGGTGGTCGGCGAAGCGGCTCGGTCGCGCGGTGGCGGAGCTCCACGGCACCCGCAAGAACGGCAAGCACGCGACCGAGGCCACCTACGAGGAGGGCCTGGGCCTGCTCCAGCAGTGGCTCGATCAGCCCGGTCGCGTCGCGGGGCTCGACGGGATCGCCCGCGGGTCCAGGCCCGCGGCAGCGCGGACGCTCGAGCTCGTCCGGCGGGTCCGGCGCGACCTCGAGCGGCTGGAGGGCGAGCTCCGCGATCGGGTGGCCCGACGGGACGAGCTGCCGTGACCTGATCCGGTCGCGCAGTCGGATAGGATCGGGGCATGCTGTGGTCCGTCGCCTCCGTCGCCTCCGCGGCCGATCTCGCCCCCGGTGTCACGTACCGGGTGCTCGTGTCGGACGGCGTTCCGTTCCGGGTGGTCACCGTCGACCTCGATCGGGCGGACCTGTCGCTCGTCGGGCAGACCGCGGGCGGCCCGCACACCGCGGCCGACCTCGCCGCGTCGACTCCGCCCGGGTGGGTCGCGGCCACCAACGCCGGGATCTTTCACCGGGTGGACCTCCCCGTCGGCCTGTGGGTCGAGACCGGGGTCGTCCGTCACCCGATCGAGCGCGGGGACGGCGCCGGGAACTTCTTCCTGAAGCCGAACGGGGTGTTCACCGTCGACGCCGGCGGAGCGCGGATCGTCGACGCGGCCAGCTACGCGCCGCAGCCGCCGGTGCGCCTGGCCACCCAGTCGGGCCCGGCGCTGGTGCTCGGCGGCGCGCTCCACCCGAAGTTCATCCCGGACTCGCCGTCGGTCACGATCCGGAACGCGGTCGGGGTCCAGGACCCGCACACGGTCCACCTCGTGTACAGCGAGGTCCCGGTCCGGTTCTGGACCCTCGCGACGTTCCTCCGGGACACCCTGCGCTGCCCCGACGCGCTGTACCTCGACGGGACGATCTCCGGGCTGTGGGGGCCGGCGCTGCCGTCGGCGGACGGGACCCGGGTCGGCCCGCCGTACCAGGGCCTCAGCTACGCCGGGTTCCTCGTCGTCTCGCCGCGATGAGCGCGAGGAGGCCGAGCCCGACCGCGGGCCCGCCGGCCGGGGCTCCGGTCGCGCAGTCGCACCCGCTGCCCACCGCGACGATCCCCTCGTCCGCAGCCGGATCCGGGATCGGGTCGACCCCGGTCGCCGTGGTGTCGGTCGGGTCCGACGGATCGGTCGGGTCCGTCGGGTCGGTCGGGTCCGTCGGGTCGGTGCCCGGATCGGTCGGATCGCCGGTGTCGGTCGGCGGCTCGGTGGTCGGATCGACCCCGTCGCAGTCGGCGTCGATCCCGTCGTCCGGGAGATCCTCGGCCCCGGGGTGGATGGCGGCGTCGGTGTCGTCGCAGTCGCCCGCGCCGATCGTGAACCCGTCCTCGTCGTCGTCGGGGTCCACGTACTCGTGGAACGTGGTCACGCCGTCGCCGCCGGCCGAGCCGTTCGGCGAGCTGCCGCCGCCGACGTCGGTCTCGCAC
>JBEBJW010001262.1:0-2680 GCA_040079715.1 Myxococcota bacterium
ATCCGCCGCCCATCTGCCATCGTGCCTCCCACGGGAACCCCCGTGCCCCCAGGTCGGAGCCGACCGGTCGCGCTCGACATCCCGCGCGACCGATTTGCGATCAGTCCGTCCCCTCACCGTCCCGCAGGCGATCCGGCATCACGAACACCGCCCGGGCGAGGTCCGATCCGAGCGTCTGGTCGAGGTACCACCGCCGGAGCACGTCCTTGCGGAACAGGTCCGGGTTCTGCTCGCGGAACGTCGCGAAGTCCGCGTCCGGCGCGAGCCGCGCCATCCGCTCGTGGATCAGTAGCAGGAACGCCCAGGTGATCGTCGCGTGGTACAGGCCGGGCTTGCCGATCCCCCGGGCGAACCGCTGGAGCGTCTCGGCGAACGCCGGGATCGCCCGCTCGACCGGCGCCCGCCGCAGGTACGCCCACCCGACCCGAACGTGGGCCGCGTGGTCGAACGCCGCCGGATCGAGCGTCCCCGCCTCGAGCGCCGCCACCAGCGCGTCCTCGGTGTCCACCCGGCCTCCCGCGGCGGCCCCTATCGCGCGGCGCCCCGGCGCGCCGCCGTGGTGGGGCCTCCGGAGGCGTGACTGGCGCGATCATGGCCCGGTCGAAGCCACCCCGTTGTTCCCGAACGCGTACACCCGTCCGTCCTCGCCGAGCGTCACCCCAGCGAACCCCGAGCCGATCCGCTCGGGCGCGCTCCACTCGCCGTCCCAGGCGAGCAGGTCCCCGCCGGTGATCGCCCAGAGCCGCCCGTCGGGCGCCACCACCGCCGAACGCGCCAGGTCGGAGCGGGTGTCGTCGACCAGCCTCCAGCCTTCGCCATCGCGCTGGATCACGCTGAACATCGAGTCCAGTCCTATCTGATCGCCGTGGGAGCCCACGCCCGCCGCGATCGGGGCGACGCCGTCGGGCGTCGTCACCCACGCCGCCCCGTCGTACCGAAGCGCCAGGTCGAAGTCACCGCTCGCGCCCGCCCACACCTCCGCCCCGAGGCAGGTCACGTAGTCGAGCGCCCCGCCCTGTCCGCCTTCGGGCTGCCACTCCGCGCCCACCAGCCGAACCACCCCCACGCCGAACCCGGCGGCGAACACCGTCCCGTCGCTCGTCGCGCAGGCCGAGCCCAGTCCGTCGCCACCCTCGGTCCGCGACCAACGCCCGCCGTCGAGCCGCCAGGTGCCGTCGAGCGCGAACAGGAGCGCCTCGCCGCCGGTGACGGCCACCCCGTACACCCAGCCGCCGGGAGGCGGGCCCGCGGTCCATTGGGCGTCGGGCGAGCGCTCCAGGAGGGAGGTCACGCCGGCGGCCCACCCGACCCCATCGGCGCGGACCGCCACGGCGAGCGTCTCCGCGTTCAGCGTCTCCACCACGGGGGCAGACCAGCTCCGCCCGTCGGTTCGGCGTACGGTTCCATCCCAGAGCCCGACCCAGACGTGGTGATCGGCGGGGGTGACCGCCAGGGACTGCCCGATCCCCGGCGTATCGAGCGCGGTGAGCTCGTCGCCTTCCCACTGTTCGACCGTGGTCGGGCTCAAGAACCAGGCGGAGCCAGGATCGCCGACCCAGCCATCGTGGATCGACGACCGGACGTCGCCCGAGATCCGGTCCCACGACCCGTCGTACCGCGAAAGCACGCCGTCGCTGGCGATCCAGGTCTCGTCGGGCGACGCGAACACCACCGGCGGACCGGAGACCTTCGGGGGCTCGAGGTCCGTCGCCGCGCCGTCGTCGACGCTCCACACGACCGCGTAGCCCTGGTCGACGCCGGCCACCACGGCGCGGTCGAGGCCGGTCGCGACGACGCCGTACCACGCGCCGTCGAGGATCGCGGACCACGCGGACCCGTCAAAGTGCCACAGGGCCTCGGTCGTCGCGGCCCAGACGTCGTCGCTGCCGGTGCCGTCGATCGAGGTGGTGAGCAGGTCGTCGACCCGGTCCCACCCGGCGCCGTCCCAGTGGGCGATGCCGGCCCCGCCGCCGATCCACAGGTCGGTCCCGGACGACCCCCAGAGGGTAGTCCACTCGTTCGAGGTCGGGGTGGCGGCCCACCGCACGCCCTCACCGTCCCAGTGCAGCAGGAATGCCCCGGTGGTCCACCACAGGTCGTCGTCGGCGAACGCGACCAGCCCCCCTGCGCCGCCGATCACCGGCGACTCCCAGCACCACCCACTGTCGTCGCACGGCGGGCCGTCGTTGAGCTCGAGGGAAGGGCCGGACGCGGACGCGGGCGGAGTCCCGCTCGGCTTCGCCCGGCCCCCGGTTGCCCCATCGCTCCCCGAGTCACACCCGGCCGCGAGCAGCAGCACCCCGGTCATCCACCACCTCGCCGGGGCTTCGACGCGCGTTGGGCGGGGTCCTTCGATGGAGCGTGCCAGATCGTCGATCAGGAGCGCCAGCACTCCATCACGAGCGCGCGGGGATCCGCCGGTCGCGAACGACCGCCCGACGACGCGTCGACCGCCGTGGTTCCTCAGCGCCGTCCCTGTGCGCCGATCCCCGCCTCGGATCCGATCCGAGACCTCCCTGAGCGGCGATCCTCGCCTCCGGATCCGATCCGGACCCTCCCTGAGCGGCGATCCCCGCCTCCGGATCCGATCCGGACCCTCCCTGAGCGGCGATCCCCGCCTCCGGATCCGATCCGAGACCTCCCTGAGCGGCGATCCCCGCCTCCGGATCCGATCCGAGAC
>JBEBJW010001263.1:0-2680 GCA_040079715.1 Myxococcota bacterium
GGATGGCCGGCGACCGCGGTCGGGGGTAGGCTTCCGGGGTGTACACCCCCCTCCTGCGTGCCCTCGCGCTGTTCGGCTGCGGCGCCGACGGCGTCGGCGACCCGTGCGCCGACCTCCGATGCGAGACGCCCGCGTGCCTCCGCCACTGTGACACCGACGGTGACGGGTTCCTCGACCTGTCGTTCCGCGGCGGCGACGACTGCGACGACGCGGACCCGGACGTGCACCCCGGCGCGCCCGAGGTCTGCGACGGGGTCGACGACAACTGCGACGGGTTGATCGACGACGCGGACCCGCTGGTCGACGACGCCGGCAAGGCCACCCTGTACGTCGACCAGGACGGCGACGGGGTCGGGCGCGACGCCACCGTCCGCCGGTGCGCCGTCGGGCCGGGGGTCGCGGCGGTCTACGGGGACTGCGACGACCGGGATCCGCTCGTGTCACCGCTGGTGCCCGAGGTGTGCGACGGGTTCGACGACGACTGCGACGACCTCGTCGACCTCGACGATCCGTCGCTCGGCCCGCTGCCGACGTTGTTCCAGGACCGCGACGGCGACGGCCACGGCGACCCGAGCGTCGCCACCTCCGGCTGTCCCGCCGACGGGTGGGCCCTCGACGCCCTCGACTGCGACGACACCGACGCCACCGTCCACGGGCTCGCCGACGAGCTGTGCGACGGGCGGGACACCGACTGCGACGGGGCGCTCGGCCCCGACGAGGGCGACGGCGACGGCGACGGCGACCCGGTGTGCGCCGACTGCGACGACGCGGACCCGCTCCGCAGCTCGCGGCTCGAGGAGCGGTGCGGCGGGCTCGACGACGACTGCGACGGGCTGGTCGACGAGGCCGACCCGTCGCTGAACCCGTACACCTGCGGCTACTGCCCGCCGGACGACGTGACGCTCGCGGATCCGGCGATCGTCCACAACGAGACCTGGAACCCGTGCGTGATCGACCCGACGAGCCTGGCGATGTGCTCGACCGACCCGGCCGAGCCGGACACGAACGAGCACGGCGAGCGCCTGCACCGGGTCGCGTGGCGCGAGGACGAGGGCCACTGGCGCGACGAGCTGTTCGTGTTCCTCCCGCCCGGTCCCGGCCGCGAGAACAACACGATCCGCACCTGGGCGGCGTACGCCGGGTACCGTACGATCTCGCTCGGGTACCCGAACGACGACAACCTCGAGGCGAAGTGCGCGAACGAGAACGCCGACGACTGCTACCGCAACGCCCTGTTCGAGACCACGTACGGGGTCGACCTGTCGGTGCTCGAGGACGTGGGCCCGCAGGACTCGATCGTCGTCCGGCTCGCGACCCTGCTCGACCACCTCGCGGTCGAGCACCCGGAGATGGGGTTCGACCGGTACCTCACCCCGGAGGGCGCGCCGGACTGGCCGAAGATCGTGGTCGCCGGCTGGTCGGGGGGCGGCGGACAGGCCGCGTTCCTCGGCCACTACGAGCCCATCGCCGGGGCGTGGCTGATGTCCGCCCCGAAGGACCACGGCGAGGACGTGCTCGCCCCGGTCGACTGGGTGTCGGCGCCGAGCGTGACCCCCGGCTGCGCGATGTTCGGCGCGTGGCACGTCGACGAGCCGTACAGCGACCCGCCGTACGAGATCCTGCTCCGGGCGTGGGACGAGATGGGGATCCCGGACACCCGGTTCGACCTCGACCAGAACCCCGGGCTCACCCCGCCGCCCGGCACGCACCGGGTGTCGCAGTCGGTCGACGTGACCACCCTGGCCGACGGCTGCAACGCCCACGGGTCGGTCGGGCGCGACAAGTGCATGCGCGACGAGGTGTTCCCGTCGTACCTGTACCTGCTGTGCGCGCTCCCGGACCTCGACCCCCTCACCTGCGCCGACTGACCGCGATCACGCCGCCAGCGCGAGGCCGCCCGCCGCCGCGCCGACCCGGCCGATCCACGCCGTCAGCGCCGGTCGGGCCGCGACCATCGCCGCCTGGCGCGGGGTCACCGCGGTGCCGAACGACCGGAGCTGGCCGTACAGGCCGATGTCCGCCACGCTCGGCGCGTCGCCGCACCAGAACCCCGTCGCCGGCGCCCGCCCCTCGAGCTGGTCGAGCAGGCGGTCGAACCGGTCCCAGCACGCCGCGCCGCCGGACCGCCACACGTCGCGCGCCACCAGGGCGCCCACCACCCGCCGCCGGAGCACCCGCGGGAGCACCCACCGGACCGGGATCGGCATCTTGCCGAAGAACAACGCCGACAGCCGGGGCCAGTTGTCGTCGTCCGCCCACCGCGACGCGACCAGGAACCCGTTCACCGCGGTGTCCGCGAGCTCCTCCCACAGCCAGGCCTCCGGCGAGACCGCGATCCGACCCGGGGCGAGCGCCAGGATCCGCTGGAGGATCGCCGTCGAATCCGGGATCGGCCGGCCGCCCTCCAGCAGGATCGGCACCTGGCGCGCGGGGTTCAGCGACGCGAACACGCCCGGGTGCGCGCCGTGCCGCCGCTCGTACGGGAGCCCCGCCAGCGCCAGCGCCAGGTGGACCTTCACGCAGAACGGCGACATGCTCGGCACCCCGAGCGGCGCCGCGTCCTCGACCTCGCACAACACCAGCTGGTCCATCGCGACCTCCGAGTCGGCAACCTACGCCGCGCTCCTGCCAGGTCGTGTCAGCAGCCGCTCCTCCCGTGCCTCTGCCCGCGCCCGTGCCC
>JBEBJW010001264.1:0-2677 GCA_040079715.1 Myxococcota bacterium
CGACCTCGACCGTGCTCGACGCGCTCGACCGGGCGCTGACGGTGGTGGAGCCGGGCACCTCGGTCGAGGGGGAGCTCCTCGCCCGGCGGGTTCAGGCCCGGTCCGAGGCCCGCGACGTGGACGGCGCCCTCGCCGACGCCGACCGATACCTCCGGTCGGGCCAGCGGTCGCGGATCGTCGAGGTCCAGCGGACCGCGAGCCGGATCGCGCTGACCACCCGCGGCTGCGCGGCGGCCGCCCCGTACCTCGAGGCGCTGGTCACCGACGGGTCGGCCGAGGACCACGTGATGCTGGCGTCGTGCGTCGCCGCGACCGATCAGGACCGGGCCCGCGCCCTGGCCCGCGAAGGCCTCGCGCCGGACGCGGTGGTCGACCCGGGGTGGGCGGCGTGGGCCGCGGCGTTCGTGCAGGAGGGCAGCCGATGATCGCGCTCACGCTCGCTGGGTGCATCGACACGATCCGGTTCCCGCCGGACCTGTGGTCGTGGGACACCGCGACCCGCGACACCGGCTGGTGGGCGTGGGACACCGGGAAGTTCCAGACCGAGACCGAGACGACCACCGGCGGCACCGGCGACGACGACGACGACGCGCCGTCTCCCGGGCTGCTGGTGTGGAACGTCGAGGCCGGCTGCGATCCCGACGCGACCGCCTGGCAGTGGAACGCGTGGACCAACGGGTGGGTCGGCAGCGCGCGCCTGAACCTGTTCCGGACCGACAGCGCCCAGTCCGAGGAGCACACGATGCGCCTCGTCGGCTCGGATCCGGAGGGCACCTGGGACGAGCTGCAGACCGGGCCGCTGCCGGACCAGACCCCGCCGGTCGACCAGGTGGCCGACCTGAACAGCCGGTTCGATTGCGCCCGACCCGAGCTGTTGACCACGATCGTCCGGGTGTGGGACCCGGCGAACGTACTCCAGGACTGCGTCGTGTGGGGCGCGGATCCGGAGGGCGCCGTCGCCGCGATCCGGACGATCGATCCGGCGGTCTCCGCGTTGGGAGGCTGCCGACCGCTCGAACCCTGACAGGGGGTCGGGCCGCGGGATGGGCGTGAGCGAACGACCGAACACGAGGAGAACGCGATGAAACCGATGTCCGCGGCCGCCGTGGCCGCGCTGCTGGCCGCAACCGGCTGCCAGAGCGAGAACGAGCTGAGCTACACCGCGACGTTGCAGGCGGAGACGAACGGCCTCGCGCTGTCCGACAACGGACTCGACGCGCACGGCGGGATGTCCCAGACCACCTGCACGATCGACACCAACTGGGGTTGCCCGATCGACGACGCGGACCTGCCGACCGCCGACGAGCGGGTGGTGGACTCGTACAAGGGCCGGACCCTCGGCACCTCGACCTTCGGGCTGCACACGATCGTCGGCAACGACTACGTGCCCGAAGACGACCAGCCGCTCGAGAACGTCCGGACCGCCGGGCTGTACGACCTCGGCCAGGTGGTGGTGCACGGCGGCGGCGACGCGTGCTGGCTCCGGCGCGACGGCGGAGAGCCGATCGCGATCCCGGCCGAGGCGTGCGACGACGGCGTCCGGTACACGGTCGACCGCAAGAACGGCACGCTGTTCGCGTCGACCCACGGCGGCGCGGTCCTCCGGCTCGACCTCTCCGGCCCGGTCGCGCTGGACGACCAGGGCGATCTGGTCGCGTACGACACGAGCCTCGGGCTGCTGTTCACCGCGAACACCGGCGGCACCGAGCTCCGCGCCCTCGACGTGAACGGGACCGAGCGGTGGTCGGTGACGACCCGCGGCCCGATCACCGATCTGGCGGCCCGCGGCAGCCGGAACGAGGTGCTGGCGATGATCACCCGCCGGGACGGGCTCGGCGGGATGGAGCGGCGCGACGGCGCGACCGGCGAGCTGCTCGGCTCGTCGGTGCTGCCGACCGACGACGGCACGATCGTGGTGTCCGACAACGGCCAGACGGTCGCGGTCGTCCTCGACGACGAGGTCAACTTCTTCGACCTCACCACCGACGGCGACGAGCCCCCGGTGGTCGACGACACGCCGCCGGAGTGCATCACGCCGTCGATCGAGAGCAACAACGTCAACATCGGCGACTGACTCGTCCGGGCCTCCGCCCCACCTTCCGGCAACGTTCGGTCGAAGCTTCGGCTCCGTTCCGGTGCGGGCGGTGCGAACGTTCCGGCGGGGACCCGGGACTTCGGCGGCCCCACCCCCTCCCCGCTGGGGAGGGGAGCGAAGTTGCCACCTGGGTCCGGTTCCGGCGAGTCGTTGTCCGGGGCTCCGGCGGTCCCACCCAGAGAGGGAGACGGCCTACCGCGGGAGGATCTCCACCTTCTCGAGCGTGACCGGCTCGAGCGGGTGATCCCCCTCGTCCCGCGGGACCCGGGAGATCTTCGCCACCACCGCCACCGCGTCGGCGTCGCACGTCCCGAAGATCGTGTGGTGCCCGTCGAGGTTCGGCGTGGGGACCTCGGTGACGAAGAACTGACTGCCGTTGGTGTTCGGTCCGACGTTCGCGAGCGCGAGCCGGCCCGGCTGGTCGAACAGCAGGGTCGGGTCGATCTCGTCGAGGTACCGGTAGCCGGGGTCGCCCCGGCCGGTCCCGGTCGGATCGCCGCCCTGGATCATGAACTCGGGGATCACCCGGTGGAACACCGTGCCGTCGTACAGCGGACCGGTCCGCTCCGCGCCGTCGCGCGG
>JBEBJW010001265.1:0-2674 GCA_040079715.1 Myxococcota bacterium
CCGATCGGGCAGGTTGCCGTCGGCGTCGTCGCGACCAGGATCCCGCATGACCGTGTCCTCACCCACGTGGATCGACCTCGGGACGTTCGGGGCCCCGCCCCGGCCGGTGCGGTTGTACCTGCCGGCCGGGGTGGACGTCGACCGCCCGCACCCGACGTTGTACCTGTTCGACGGCCAGAACGTGTTCGACGACGCGGGCAGCTTCGCCGGCGGCTGGCGCGCGCACCACGCGGTCGACGCCCTGCCGCGCCGGGTCACCCCGCCGGTGGTGGTGGCGATCGGCAACGGAGGCGTCCACCGGGTTCATGAGCTCGGCCACGCGGTCGACCGGTTCGTCGACGCGATCGCCGACGAGCTGGTGCCGCGGGTCGAGGCGGCGGTCCACGGGCGCGGGCCGCGGGCGCTCGGCGGCGCGTCGCTCGGCGGCCTCGGGGCGCTGCACGGCTGGCTCCACCGCCCGGACCGGTTCGACGGGGCGCTGGTGATGTCGCCCTCGCTGTGGTTCGGGGACCGGGTGCTGGCCGGGCAGGTCCACCGGGGCGAGGTCCCGGTCCCGGCGACCGGCCGGATCTACGTCGACGCCGGCAAGCGCGAGCGGGGGACGATGTTCGCCGACGCCGAGGCCCTCGCCGCCACCCTCGCCGACCGCGGCCTCGGTCCGGACCGGCTGATGTGGCGACCGGACGCCCGGGGCGCGCACCAGGAGCGGCATTGGCGCCGCCGGCTCCCGAAGGCGCTCAGGTTCCTGTTCGGGCCCGCGCCCGGATCAGCCGGGTGATCGCCCGCATCACCGACGGATCCGACTCGGCCTCGCGCACGGCGTCGAGCGCGACCCACTTCGCCGCCCGGGCGTCCGACCCGGCGGTGAACGCGAGGGTCGCCGCCCGGAGGTGGACCCGCAGGTCATAGTGCCGGTGCGCGGGATCGCCCTTCAGCGGCGGGATCTCGTGGATGTCCACGTCGAGCAGCGCCGCGCCGTCCGGGAGCGACACGTCGACGATCCCGGTCTCCTCGGCGATCTCCCGGCGGACCGCGGCGAACAGGTCGACGTCGTCCGGCTCGAAGTGGCCGCCCGGCTGGAGCCAGCGGTGGAGCTTGCCGTGGTGCACCAGCAGCACCGACCCGCCGTCCGGGGCGGTGACGAACGCGCTGGCGGTGAAGTGGCCCGGCTCGAACCGCGACCGACCGAACGGATCGCCCGGCGCGTCGAGCAGGGCCCGCATCGCGTCGACGAACCCCTGCTCCCGCGGGTCCGCGGCCCGGTGCCGGTCGAGCAGCGCGGCCACCCCGGAGCGCCGATCGGGCGTCGCGGTCACGCGACCACCACCCCGTCGAGGATCCACCGGCCGGCGGGGAACCGCTCCCGGCTCCGGGCCCACCACCGCCGCCAGTCGTGCAGGTGGGCCTGCTGGACCCGCCACGGACCGTCCGCGTCGAACGGGAGGCCCTCGCCGCTCGCGATCACCAGCTCGTCGTACGCGGTCCGGCGGACGTACGGGTCGTCGTGGCCCATCGCCTCGATCAGGTCGGCGCAGTCGAACGGCCGGCCGTGGCGGTGGCGCAGCCCGGCGGCGAGATCCGCCTCGGACGAGGTCCACCACTCCTGCCACCGCTGCCGGATCCCCGGCTCGGCCGGATCGTCGACCCGCCCGGACAGGATCCCGAGCGCCCCCGACGCGACCTCGACCACCCGTCGGTCCCGCGCGTGGAGCGCCTTGAGCAGCGTCGGCACCCCGCGCGGATCGCCGAGCAGCCCGAGCCCCTGGAGCGCGCCGAGCGCCCGGTCTCCCTCGCCCTCGGCGGCGCGGATCAGCAGCAGGAGGTGGTCCGGACCGCCGTATCGACCGACGATCTCGCCCGGAGACCCGGTCAGATCGCTCCGATCGTCGACCAGCGCCCGGCCGTGGAAGTCGACCCCGCGCCGATCGCCGAGCATCAACAGCGACAGCGCCGCGACCTCCGCGATCCCGCTCCGGTCGGACGGGGCGGTGTCGTCGAGCACCGCCGCGATCGCGTCGACCACCGACCGATCGCCGATCCGCCCGAGCGCCGCCACCGCCGCCTTCCGCGCCGACGGCGAGCCGCCCGCCCGGACGATCGCCACCAGCGGAGCGACCGCGACCGGCTCTCGCCGCAGCCCGAGCAGCTCCGCCGCAGCTGCCACCGCCGACGCGGTCCGGTTGGTGGACGGGGCCGCCCCGGCGCGCTCGGTCGGCCGCTCGACGCACCGGAGCAGCCCGTCGACCAGGGCCGCGTTCGGCGACCGGGCGATCGCCCCCTGGAGCGCCCGGAGCATCACCCCGTCGATCCCCTTGCCGAACAGGTGGTCCAGCAGGACCCGCGCCGCCTCGTACGACCGGTGCCCCGACAGCAGATCGACCGCGGCGACGTACCGCAGCACCGGCGGATCGGTCGGCCGCCCCCGCCCGACCGACGCCGCCCGCGCGCAGGCCTCCATCTCGCGCGCGAGTGCGGTCACCACCGCGACGTCACACGCGGCGATCGCCAGGCGGTGCGCCCCGAGCCTCCGCTCGGGCCGCTCGGCGTCGGACCGGTCCCACGGCGGGCGGGCCCGCTGGGCGTCGTGCCGGGCGCGCGCCTGGTGGGTCGACCGCTCGAGGTGCCACCCGAGGCTCGCCCCCGCGTCGCCCGACGCCGAGTCGCACGCCGCGAC
>JBEBJW010001266.1:0-2672 GCA_040079715.1 Myxococcota bacterium
CGCACGCCTGGTGCAGGCCGATCCACCCTCCGCGCGGCAGCACGTCCCGGGCGAACCGGGCGAACTGCCGCTTGACGTTCACCGCCTGCCACCGCGGCGGCGGGAGCTCGTACCGCTTCGCGTCGCGGCGGAGCTGGCGGTCGTCCCACACCCCCCAGCTCGCGAGGATCATCCCGCGGTCGCCGCCCGCCCAGTCGACGAACGCCGCGTACGCGTCCGGGAACGAAGGCGCCCCGCGCAGCTCGTCCTGGGTGATCCCGGTCAGACGGGTGCAGAACGCGGACAGGCGCGGGTGCCGCCGCGGCTCGACCAGGGTCCGGAACGAGGCGCCGACCGACCAGGTCGCGGGATCGACCCGCACGGCGCCGATCTCGATCACCTCGGTCTCGTTGCGCTGGTCGGCGGCGAGCGCCGGGTCCTCCTCGGGCACCCAACAGGTCGCCTCGAGATCGACCACGATCCACCGGGTGGCGTCGGACATGCCGCAGCCTACCACCCGGGCGGCGCGCGCGCGGCACGCCCGGGTGACGGGGCCGTCAGCGCAGGGTGAGCTTCAGCTGCTCGGCGCCGCGGCGGACCGACTGGAGCACCGCCT
Organism: Myxococcota bacterium; assembly: GCA_040079715.1. Classification (GTDB taxonomy): domain Bacteria; phylum Myxococcota_A; class UBA796; order UBA796; genus JACKER01. The sequence goes on from JBEBJW010001266.1 coordinate 596, forward strand.
CGGGCTCTCCGCTCTTGGTGGTGGCGTTGCCGTCGGCGTCGACGCGGACGCTGACCACGAACGCGTCGGGGATCGGCCGGTTCCCGCCCATCTGGATCACGTCCGCGGTGGTGATCCGGAACGCGAGCGGGAACTTCGCCGGCATCCGCGCCGACGCGATCGGCGGCCCGCCGGCCGGGTCCTTCACGCTGACGAACACGATCTCCGAGCCGGTCAGCGGCCCGCGCGCGGGATCGAGCTCGGCGACCCCGGCCGCGAGCAGGTCTCCGCCCGCCGACGCTCCGGACGGCGGCGCACCGGTCGGTGGGGAGATCGGGGCGAGCAACCCGGCGTCGCCGCCCGCGGCAGCGCCCGCGCCACCCCCGGGCGGCGCCGGCACCGGAGCGCCCGCGACGGTCAACGTCAGCGCCAGGCCCGACGCGCCCGCGGACACCCCGGTCATCGTCGCCGAGGGGGCGCCCGGCTCGCGGGTCATCGCGTTCCCGTCGAGGTCGATCCGGACCTTCACGTCGAACACCGGCGGCACCGAACCGGACGTCCCGGGCATCGCCCGGATCTGCGCGGTGGTGAGCTCGAACGCCCGGGGGAACGTCAGCGGACCGGTGATCTTGTCCGCTGCGACCGGAGGTCCCGGGCGGTTCGGATCCGACACGGACACGAACAGGGTGGCGCCGTCGGGCACTGCGGCCTGCGCGGCCGGATCGATCGACACCGTGCCGGCCACGATCCGGTCGCCCCCAGCCGCCCCCGCCGGCGGAGGGGCGCTGCCCGGCCCCGGCCCGGCCGCCTGCGCCTGGCGCATCTGCGCCATCGCGTTCTGGAGCTCGGGGTCGTTCGGGCGGGCGGCGGCCGCGGCCTCGAGGAACGTGGCGGCCTCGGCCTCCCGTCCGCTCTGGAACAGCACCATCGCCTTGTAAACGGTGGCGCGGGTGTGGGTCGGATCGTCCGCCAACACCGCGTCGAGCTGCTCGAGCGCCTTGTCCGGCATGCTCATCATCGCGGCCAGCACCGCGCGGTAGGTCCGACCGTCGTTGTTCTTCGGGTCGGCCTCGAGCACCGTCTGGTTGTAGGTCATCGCCTTCGAGGGATCACCCGACATCAGGTACAGGTGGGTCATCGCGTTGGCGGCTTCGAGATCGTTCGGGTTCGCCGCGAGCTTCGCCTCGTACTCCGCGACCTTCTGCTGGAAGAACTCGGACTTCCGCACGTCTGCGCCCGGATCCTCGCCCGCGTCCGGGGCGCCGCCGAGCGACTGGTTGCCGGTCATCGACGCGCCCTCGCGCCGGTCGACGCTGTTCGACGTCGCGAACTGCCACAGCACCGCGATCAACGCGACCGCCGCCAGCGCGTACAGCGCGCCCTTCCACTCGGGGGCGAGGCCCTGCGCCGGGGCCGCCGCCGCGGGCAGCTCGGGCGACGGAGCCCGGGTCGGCCGGAACGCCGGCGCCGCCGGGTCCTCGAGCGCGGCGAGCGCCTTGCCCCCGCGGGCCAGCAGAATCTCGCGCTCCCGCTCGTACTCGCCCGGCGCGAGCTTGTCGCGATCGAGCTCGAGGACCTTCAGCGCCTCCAGGACCTCGTCGCGGGTCGCCCCGAGATCGTTGCGCCGACTCTCGTCGGTGATCGTGGTGTCGGACGGGTTCGACCGCATCCGCGCCACCGTGGCGATGCCGATCACCGCCCCCGCAACCACCACCGCCAACGGCGGCCCCCACACCGCCATGTCGATCGCCACGGTCAGTCCTCCAGCTGTTCGAGCAGCCGCTGCTCATACCGGTCCCGCGGGACCAGCCCCTGATCGGACGCGAGCGGCACGTCGTCCGGTTCGTTTCGCCACCGCAGCACCACGGTGGCCGCCCACGCCAACCCGAGCCCGAGGCCGAGCCCGGGACCGAGCCAGATCAACAGGTTCAACCCCGACCGCTCGGGATCGAGCAGGATCCACTCGCCGTACCGCTCGACGAAGTATGCGCGGATCTGCTCGCCGTCGTACCCGAGGGCCACGAGCTCGCGGATCCGCATCTGCATCTGGACCGCGGCCGCGCTGGTCGAGTCCGCCACCGACAGGGCTCCGTCGCCC
>JBEBJW010001267.1:0-2669 GCA_040079715.1 Myxococcota bacterium
GTCGAGGCCGTACCGGACGGTCGGGCTCGGGTCGAACGAGAACCCGGGGACGCCGTCGTTGCGCCAGGTGCCGGCGTACAGCGCGGTGATCCCCCGGCCCGCGAGCCGCGCGACGGCGGACAGCGCGGCCGCGTCGTTGTTCGCGCGGCGGACGATCCGATCGTCGGCCGGCTCGAACACGGTCCCGCCATCGTCGAGCCACCGGAAGTCGCCGTCGGTGCGGAGGATGTCGACCGCGAGCCACACCGGGCCGGCCGCCGCCACCGCGGTCGCGTGGCCGAGCCCGAACGAGCCCGCGCCGACCGCGAACGTGGATCGCCCGCCCGGGACCAGCACGATCGCCCCGCCGAGCGCCGCGGTGCCGAGCGAGGCCGGCGCGAGCCCGCGGTACACCTCGATCCGGTCGAACGCGCCCACCGGGAGCTCCGACAGGTCGACCGCGGAGCCGCCCTCCGGGTTCAGCGGGATCCCGTCGAGCTGGACCTCGACGTTCCGCGCGCCGGCGCCGCGGATCGAGACCTGGGCGAAGTCTCCGGCGCCGCCCAGCCGTTGGACCACGACCCCCGGCGCCTGCTCGACCGCCGCCGCCAGATCGTCCGCGGCGGACAGGGTCGCCGGATCGATCACGGTGACCTGGGCCGCGCCGTCGACGTTCGGGTCGCGCGCCGCGCCGGTCACCACGACGTCCTCGGCAGGGTCCTCGGCAGGGTCCTCGGCAGGGTCCTCGGCAGGGTCGACCGCGTCCTCGGCAGGGTCCCGGGCCGCGGCCACGGCGCACAGCCAGGCTACAACCACGTCCGGACCCACCCGTACAGCGGTCGGAGCGCCGGGTGGTACCACCCACCGACCACGTACAGTCGGAACAGCAGCTCGGCGACGACCACCGCGCCGAGCGCCAGGTACACGATCGCGACCACGAGCTGCTCCAGCCGCGACGACGCGAGCGGGACCCGCATCCGACGTGGGCGGACCGGATCGAACCCGCGCGCCTCGAGCGACTCGGCGAGGGTCCGGGCCCGCCGAATGGTGCGGGCGGCGAGCGGCGCCAGCATCCCCATCTCCTCGGTCAGCCAGCCCCACGGGCCGCGCGGGAACAGCGGCCGGCCCCGGCGGGCGCGCGCCTCCCGCACCGCCAGCCACTCGGTCGCGACCAGCGGGACGAACCGGAGCGCGGTCACGGCGAGGAACCCGGCGCCGTACGGCACCCGCAGGGCGACGAGGCCGGCGAACAGCCGGTCCGGCGGGGTCGACAGCGCGACCGCCCCGCCCGCGAGGCCCATCGCCACCAGCCGCAGCGACTGGACCAGCCCGTGGACCAGCCCCTCGCGCCACACGACCACCGGACCGAGGCGCAGGACGGCGGTCCGGGGGGCGTCGGCGTAGAACAGCCCCTGGGTCCACGCGGTCGACGCCACCACCACCGCGGCCGCACCGAGGGCCCGGAGCCGCCACCGCGGCGGGATCGGCGCGGCCAACAACCCGATCGCCGCCAGGCCGGCCAGCGCCCCGAGCGACGTCGCCCGATCGAGCAGCACCCCGAACGCGCCGACCGCGAACACCAGCAGCAGGCGGACCCGCGGGTCGGTCACGGTCCGTCCGTCAGGCGACCGCCGGCGAGGCGGACGATCCGGGTCGCGTGGCGCCGGGCGAGGCCGTGGTCGTGGGTCGCGAACAGCAGGGCCGCGTCGCCGAGCGCGTCGTCGACCGCCACCAGCATCGCCTCGACCGCGTCGAGATCCTGGCCCGCGGTGGGCTCGTCGAGCAGCAGGACCGACGGGCGGCAGGTCACCGCCGCGCCGACCGCGACCCGGAGCCGCTCTCCGCGGGACAGCGCGTGCGGGGACCGGTCGAGCATCCCGGTCAGGCCGAGGCCGTCCGCGGCGGCCGCCACCCGCGCCCGGACTTCGGCCGCAGGCACCCGTCGGTCGGTCGGCCCGTACGCCAGCTCGGCCGCGACCGTCGCCGAGAACAGCGTCAGGTCGGGGTCCTGCGGGACGAGGACCGCCCCGGGCCGCGAGGACAGCCGCCCGAGCAGGGTCGACTTGCCGACGCCGTTCGCGCCGAGCAGGGCGACCCGATCCCCGGCGCGGAGCGCGAAGTCGACCGCGTCCAGCACCACCCGATCGCCGCGCCGGACCGAGATCCCCCGGGCGTCGAGCACGACCGGCCCGACCGCCCGCGACCGAGGTCGGACCTGCGGATCCGGCGGGACGACCAGCGGGCCGTCGTACACGATCCGCCCGCCGTCGAGCCCGACCATCCGATCGGCGAACCCGGCGAGCAGGTGCAGGCGGTGCTCGGCCAGCACCACCGCGACGCCGTCCGCGGCCAGGCGGGTCAGCGCGGCGAGCAGCAGGACCGCGCCGTCCGGGTCGAGGTGGGCCAGCGGCTCGTCCAACAGCACCAGCCGCGCGCCGGCAGCGATCGCCGCGCCGGTGACCAGCCGCTGCTGCTCTCCGGTCGACAGGGTCCGCGGATCGCGGTCCGGGCGCACCCCCAGCGCCACCGCGGCCAGCACCTCCGGGATCCGCGCCTCGACCCGATCCGGCGCCCACCCGGCGCACTCCGGCCCGAACGCGACCTCGTCGGCGACCGTTCCGCACACGAGTTGGTCGCCGGGGTCCTGGGCGACGAACCCGAGCCGACCCGGGCGATCGGCCGGGGCGAGC
>JBEBJW010001268.1:0-2666 GCA_040079715.1 Myxococcota bacterium
GGCCCACCCGCCGCTCGGATCCGCGAGGTACGCGTCGATCGCGGCGACCAGCTCGTCGTCGAGGTCCCGGACCAGCTTGTCGATCCGCTGGTACTGCCGGTCACGCGCCCGGTACGACGTGATCGACCGCCCGAGCAGGACCGCGTCGCGCAGGTCCTCCGGGAGCGGCGCCGCCGCGAGCTCGACCAGCGACAGCGCGCACAGCGGGCGTGCCCACCGGTTCGCCGCCGTCAGCTCCCGCCGGTCGCGCGTGCGACCGCCGAGTCCGTCGTCGTTGTCCTCGTCCATCCCCATGCGGGCCTGAGGTAACGCGGCTATCGTGGGTCATGCTCGCGTCGTTGTTCGTGGTGGCGTGCGATGCGCCGTTCCCGGACGTCCCGCTCCCCGAACCCGGCGCTCCTCCGCCGCCTCCGCCGCTGTGCGATCTCGCGGCCGACAACGCGCTGCGGGTGGTGTGCGCGGTCCCGCGGCGCGACGCGACCGGCCCGATCGCGCTCCACCTCGCGTCGGACGACGACGGCGGGGACGTGGTGTACCCCGGCGACGGGGCCGACCTCGACCCGATCCTCACCGGGTACGACCTGCTCCAGGGCACCGCGTACGCCTGGTCGGTGGTCGATCGCGGCGTCGAGCTCGCGTCGGGCGAGGTCCGCACCGGGTACGTCGATCCGGGGCTGATCCCGTCGACGACGGTCACGATCGACGGCCGGTCGTCGATCGACCGCGTGCTGCTGCCGTTCGGGTGCGACGGCGTGGGCGCGCTGGTGATCCTCGACGGCGAAGGCCGCATCCGGTGGTACCAGACCTTCCCGCTCGGCTCGGTGACCGGGTTCGACTACACCGATCGCGACACGATCGTCGCGGTGCTGGGCCGGTCCCGGGTGATCGAGTGGGCCCTCGACGGCACCGAGCTGCTCGACCTCGCCACCGGGAACGGGCTCGAGCGGCTGGTCCACCACAACGTGGTCGGCCAGGGCGGACGCCTGCTGGTGCTCGACACCGAGCCGGAGGTGCTGTCCGACGGTCAGTCGTACCTGCTGGACGGGGTGACCGAGATCGTCGGCGGGGTCGGGACGCACGTGTGGGACGTGGGCGCGATCCTCGATCCGGTCGGCCTCGTCGAGCCTTCCGCCGTCGGGTACTGGGAGATCCTGTTCCCGACGGCGATCGACTTCGCCCACGAGAACGCGATCGAGGTCACCCACGACGACACCCCCGGGGAGTGGATCGTGTCGCTGAAGCACCTCCACAGCGTGGTCCGGATCGACGCCGACGGCCGGGTCCGGTGGTCGTTGACCGGCACCCCGAACCCGGTGGTGTTCGACGGGCCGGCGCTGACCCTGTCGGGGGTCGACGGGGTGGATCCCACGTTCTTCTTCCAGCACCACGCCTCGCTCACCGACGAGGGACACCTGCTGCTGGTCGACAACGGCACCGGCCGCGACACCGATCCCACGCGGGTCGTCGAGCTGGCGATCGACGAGCAGGCCCTGACCGCCACCGCGATCCGGGACTGGTCGTTCGGCGAGGCCTGCCCGACCCAGGGGAGCGCCTACCCGCTGCCGGACGGCACGATCCTCGCGACCTGCGCGCGGTACCACGACCTGTTCGAGCTCGACGCCGAGGGGATCCGGCGCCAGGTCCACCTCGGGTGCCAGAACCCGCTGGCGGCCGGCGGGAACTTCGTCCGGGCCCAGCCGGTCACCCTGCCGATCACCCGCGGACGGTGACCGGGCGGGCGACCTTGGCCCGGATCGCGTCCGGGACGGCGTCGTGGTCGAACGGGCAGTGCCGACACCCGCTGCCACAGCACGTCCCCCGCGCGAGGTGGGCGACCTCGGTCATCACCGTGTACCCGGTGGCCGGGTCCCGGTACGTCGGCCGCCCCGCCTCGACCGCGGCCCGGTGGACGTCGGCCCACGGCGGGGCAGGGGGTCGGTCATCCGGCGGGATCGGCGGCCTCGATCTTCTGGAGCCGGGAGGTCAGCTCGCCGAGGTCGTCCATCTCGAGCGCGGTCGCGAGCTCGACCGCCTCGGCCTGGACGTCGCGGGCCTCGGAGAACCGCCCCAGCTGGAACAGGATCTCGCCGAGGGTGTCGAGGCAGGCGGCGCGGAGCTGTTTGTTGGCCTTCTCGTCGAGATCGCCGATCCGCGAGAGGCTCTCCCGCGACAGGCCCTCGGCCCGCGCCGGATCGCGGAGCGAGGTGTCCGGGCGGGTCACGAGCTCCCACGCGAGCGCGTTCAGGGCCTGCGGATCGTCCGGGGCGAGCTCGATCCACCGCTGGAGCGCGACCGCGAGGTGGGGATCGAGGTCGGCGCCTTCGTCCTCGCCCTCGGCACGACGAGCGGACAGCTCGAACACGAGCGCGGCCACGAGTGCCGGCTGATCGAACTTCGCGACCGCCCGTCCGAACCGGTCGAGGCCCTCGTCCGCGGCGCCGGCCCGCCCGTAGTACTCGACCATCTCGAGCGCCGTGCTGACGGTGGTCAGCCGCCCGGGGGCCTCGCTGACCCGCACCGCGAGCTGGCGCGCGAGGTCGAGGTCGATCGTGGCGAGCGCCCGGGGCCCCTGGACCGCCATCGCGCCGAACGCGGCGACGAGGATCGCGACCGCGAGGCCGAACCCGAACGTGCTCTGCCGGCGGCTGCGCCGGGTGGGGTCCGGG
>JBEBJW010001269.1:0-2662 GCA_040079715.1 Myxococcota bacterium
CGTGGCTCGCCGGGGTCGGCGGGTGCGGCGAGTGCTTCGGGGTCGGGGACTGCGCGACCTGGGACCAGATGATCGCGACGTACGACGCGCAGATCGCGGACCTGATCGCCGCCGGCGACGGCCAGTGCGCGGCGGTCGAGGACTGCCGGTCGATCGGGGTCGGGGCGAAGGCCTGCGGCGGGCCGACCGGGTACCTGCCGTACTGCGCGACGGCGGTGGACGAGGCGGCGCTCGAGGACACGGTCGCTGACCAGATCGCCGCGTGGAAGGCGCGGAACGAGGAGACCCACGCGGTGTCCGACTGCTCGGTGCCGGCCGAGCCGACGCTGACCCTGGTCGACGGGACCTGCACCGCCGACTGACGGGGTCACCGCGCCGGAGGAGTGTCCACGAACCCGGTCACCCCGAGGAAGAACGAGCACATCTCCTCGGTCGACGACTCGCCGTGCAGCACCGGCTCGTCGCCGTCGTTGGCGAACGTGCAGGTCAGCTCGAACAGGTCGCCGCCGTGGACCACCGGGAGCGGCGCCTTCGTGGCGTCGAACCGGTAGTCCATCTGCCACTCGAAGCTCCAGTCCGGGGTGCGGACGTAGCACTCGCCGGTGGTCAGGTTCCGGAGCACCGCCTCGACCCCGTGCTGGTGCATGTGGTTGCCGGTGATCGCGTAGGTGTACACGTCGGCCGGGCTCCCGGGCATCCGGTACTGCATCACCTCGCGGTGGGCGGTCGCGTGGGGCGGGATCGAGAAGTACGGCGCCTCCTCGCCCGGTTCGACCACGATCCCGGTCCCGCCCTCCGGGGCCGGGTGGGTGAAGTTCCCGGGGGTGGTGATCCGCACGATCCGCTCGGGGTGCCCGGCGAACGCCGTCGGGTCGTCGGCGTACCGGACCCGGATCGCGGTGTCGTCCGGCTTCGGGTCTCCGGTGAGATCCGCGTAGTAGTAGTGGATCTGCAGCACGTACAGCGAGCCCGCGGGGACGGCGAACGCGGTGCCCTCGGGGGTCCGGATCGGCGGCGAGCCCGGGACGTACGCGCCGGACATCACGCCGGGGATGATCTCCTTGCCGCACGCGTACCAGCCGGGCCCGTGCTCGACCGGCGCGTCGTCCGCGAGCCACCCGAGGCTCTCGCGCGCGTAGTCGACGTAGATGTTGGCGTGGTGGACGATCGTCCGGTCGTCGGCCAGGACCTCGAACCCGGTGACGAACTGGTCTTCGGTCAGCTCCGGGTCGATCACGAAGCAGTAGAACTGGTCGCCGCTCTCGGTGGGCGCCACCGCGTGATCCGCGGGGTTGTCGTACGCGATCCCGTCCGGCAGCGTCGGCGTGATCGGCTCCGGGACGCTGGCGGCGGTCGCGGGGTCGCCCTCGGGCGCGCCCGCCTCGGCCCAGGCGCGGAGCACCGCGATCTCGTCGTCCGACAGGGCGTTGTCGTGCTCGAGCGGGTACGCGAACGCGCAGTCGTCGGACTCGGCGGCCTGGTACGGCGGCATCCGCACCACCCCGGGCAGCTCCCCGACCACCGCCGCCGCGATCGACCCGGCCCACGGCGCGGTCTCGGCGTACGTGCCGAACGGGCGGAACGCCGCGATGTCACCGGCGACGTGGCACCCCGCGCACCGCAGCCCGATGATCGGCGCCACGTCCGCGTACCAGGTGGGTCCGTCGGACGGGGCGGCGGTCGAGTCCACCGCGACGTCGGGATCGAGGGGGATCGCGTCCGGCTCACAACCGAGCACCCCGAGCCACACAACCATTTCACCGTCCCGCGTCCACCCGGTTGTACCCCGGCCGGCGCCGGATAGACATGGCCGATGGACCCGAATCTCGTCATCGCCGGGTGGTCGATCGCGTTCGTGCTGACCCACGTCCTCCCCTCGCATCCGCCCGTCCGGGCGCGGCTCGTCGGGGCGCTCGGGAGGCGCGGGTACCTCGTCGGGTACAGCGTGGTTTCACTCGTGACGTGGATCCCGCTGGTGTACGCGTGGTGGACCCACCCGCACGCCGGTACGATGTGGTGGTGGCCGCGGTCCCCGGCGATCGTCGTCCCGATGATGGCGGTCGCGGCGATCGGGATCGCGATGTCGGTGGCCGGGTTCGCGACGCCGGCGCCGAGCGCGGGCGCGGCGCCGGTGCGGGATCGGTACGACGTGCGCGGGATCCAGGCGATCACCCGCCACCCGGCGATGTTCGGCCTCGGTCTCGTGTCGATCGCCCACCTGGTGCTGAACGGATTCACCTCGGACCTGTGGTTCTGGGGCGCCCACGCGGTGGTGGCGGTGGCCGGCGCCGCGCACCAGGATCTGCGCCACCGCGCGTCGAAGCCGGGGTACGAGGCCTACACCCAGGTGACCACGTTCTGGCCGAACCCGCTCGGACTGGCGCGGATCGACCGGCGCGGGTGGCTCGGGCTCGGCGCCGGCCTGGCGCTCGCGATCGGGATCCGCGCGATTCACTGAATTTTTCCCGCTCGACCGCTCGGGGCTGGATTTCCCGCTCGACCGCTCGGGGCTGGATTTCCCGCTCGACCGCTCGGGGCTGGATTCCCCGCTCGACCGCTCGGGGCTGGATTCCCCGCTCGACCGCTCGGGGCTGGAATCTGTCCGGGCCTCCGCCCCACCCTTCCGGCAACGTTCGGTCGGAGCTTCAGCGCGGTGCCGTTC
>JBEBJW010001270.1:0-2662 GCA_040079715.1 Myxococcota bacterium
CCCCGACCCACACCCCGACCCGGTCCGCGAGGAACCCGAGGAGGGCCCGCTCGGTGGGGCGGAGCCGGCCGTGGCCCTCGACCGCCCCGGTGTCGAGGTCGACCTCGCGGTCGGACAGGACGAGGCGTCGGCCCGGTGGCGCTTTCGTGGACATCGTCCGGGGCATCGCGGGATCATCGCACGCGCGCGAGATCACTGGCCACCCGGGCCCCCAACGACCAGCTAGGGGCAGCTCCCGACCGACCGGGCCTGGTTGTTCCCCTCGTCGCACTCGTCCAGCGTGCCGACGTCGAGCGCGTCCCGGTCGACCTCGACCCACGACCGCGATCGTCACGCCCTCGCTGGTGAACCCGCTCGCGATCGCCACCGGGACCGCGCCGGTCGCCACGATCGGACCGCCCTCCCCCGCCCGGACCGCCACGTCGATCCCGGCCGGGACCTCCGACGTACCGGCGTTCGCGACCCTCACCAGCAGGTGCAGCGTGTCCGGACACTCGTCGAGGCACACGTCGACCACCTCGGCGGTCAGGTCGTCCCACGCGGGCGCGGGGAACACGGGCTCGCCCGCCCGGAAGCTGTCGTACACCGTCCAGTTCGGCACCGGGTGGGCCGGGATCGACAGGTCGTCGTCGACGTTGGTGACGGTGTACGCGTGCTGGTTCCACACCTGTCGGCCCGGCAGGGGCAGGGGCACGGGCACGGGCAGGGGAGCCTGGCTAGAGCACCGATCGGGTAGTCGGACCGAGCACGCTGAGGCAGGCTCGTTCGCGGGGCGGGAGGGCATGCCGCAGGCATGCGCGACGGGCCGAGGGCGAGACAGGCGCGTACCCCGCGTACGAAACCGAGGCCCGGCCTGCCCCTCGGACGAGACCGCCCAGCGGGCGACGGGAGACTACTCGGTCGGTGCTCTAGCTAGGGACAGCTCCCCACCGACTGGGCCTGGTTGTTCCCCTCGTCGCACTCGTCCAGCGTGCCGACGTCGAGCGCGTCGCGGTCGACCTCGACCCACGGCTCCTGGCCCGCGAGGTCCGCCACCGCGACCGCGATCGTCACGCCCTCGCTGGTGAACCCGCTCGCGATCGCCACCGGCACCTCGCCGGTCGCCACGATCGGACCGCCCTGCCCCGCCCGCACCACCACGTCGATCCCGGCCGGGATCTCCTCGGTGCCGGCGTTCGCGACCCGGACCAGCAGGTACAGCGTGTCCGGACACTCGTCCAGACACACGTCGACGACCTCCGCGGTCGCGTCCCGCCACGACGACGGCGGCAGGCCGGCGTTGCCCGACCGGAAGTTGTTGTACTCGGTCCAGTTCGGGACCTGGTACACCGGGATCGACAGGTCGTCGGCGACGTTGGTGATGCTGTACGCGTGCTGGTTCCACACCTGCCGACCCGGCGGCCAGCTGTGGGCCAGGTCGCCGAACACCGACAGCCCGCTCGGTCCGGACCCGTGGAGCATCGCGATCTCGACCTCGCCGTCGTTGTCGACGTCGGCGACGATCGGCGTCTCGAACCCGGTGGCCGACGCGTGGTCGGGCGACTCGAGCTTGATCGAGCCGTCGAGCCCGTTGAACACCCGGACCCACTGCTCGTCGGCGTACACGACCTCGGGGTACCCGTCCTGCTCGAAGTCGAACAGCACCGGCCCCGCCGCCCCCGACCGGTCCTCGACCCGCGCGGACCACAACAACGTGCCGGACCAGCTCCAGGCCTCCATCCGGTTCGACCCGACGACCACGAAGTCCGGCGCGCCGTCGCCGTCGAGGTCGTCGACCGCCGGCGGCCCGACGTAGTTCGTGCCGGAGAACGACGTCGACCAGCCGGTGGGCTGCATGTCCGACTCGAGCGTGTACACGTACGCGCCGGTCACCATCACGACCTCGGGCTCGCCGTCGAGGTCGAAGTCCGCCACCGCCGGGCACCCGTCGGGCAGGGTGTTCGAGAACTTCGTGGAGCCGTCGCGGCGGTACGCGGCGTTCCCGACCACGACCTCGAGCTCGCCGTCGTTGTCGAGGTCGACCGGGACCGACACCGACCCCTCGACGTAGAACCCGCCCTGGTTCGGGACCGCGCCGACCCCGGCGGTGCCGCGACCGACCACGTTCCCGAGCCAATCGACGATCGTGCGCCCGGCGATCACCTCGGCCAGCCCGTCGCCGTCGAGGTCCGCGATCGACGGGTACAGGAAGTCGAACAGCCCGCCGTTGTCGAGGGTGGCCTGCCAGATCAAGTTCCCGACGTTGTCGGTCAGCACGAGCGAGTTCGGGCCGTTGGCGGCGGCGATCTCCGGCACGCCGTCGCCGTCGACGTCCCCGATCGCGACGCCGGACACCCCGTCGGTCGCGGCGTAGCTCTGCCACTGGACCGCGCCGGTCGCGCCGTTCACCGACAGCAGCCCGGTGTAGTTGTTGGGCAGGTACACGATGTCCGGGGTGTCGGCGGCGGTGATCGCGCCGTCGCCGTTGTCGTCGCCGAGCTGCCCTACGACCGGCGGGCCGTACGCGTTGAACCCCGGCACCTCCCACTCGACCACCGGGGTGAACGTCCCGACCTGGGGCGGGATGTCGCACGCGAGGTTCAGCCCGACGGGCTCGGACGGAGCCGCCATCGGGGCGCACACCGGGAACGTGGGCTCGGGATCGGTCTGGGTGGTGGTGGTG
>JBEBJW010001271.1:0-2657 GCA_040079715.1 Myxococcota bacterium
CCAGTGGGGGTTCGATCGGCCGGTCGCGGACTGGGTCGGGCACCCGAGCGGCTCGCCGCTGGCGGTCCCGCTGCTCGAGACGGCGTCGGCGATCACCTCGCCCGGGGCCGTGGCGGCGGCCGCGATCGGGGTGCTCGCGGTGCTGATCGCGGTCCGGCGGCGGGTCGAGGCGCTGGCGCTCGGGATCGCGGTCGGCGGGGCGGCCGGGTGGACCGCGCTCGCGAAGGACACCCTGGGACGGGTGCGCCCGGACGGGGCGATCGCGTACCCGGAGCTCGGGTGGGCGTTCCCGAGCGGCCACACGTCGGGGACCGCGGCGCTGGCGGTGTTCCTCGCCTGGCTCGCGACCCGTCGGCGCCCGCCGGGCGCGCGGACCCGGGCGTTCGCGCTCGCCGCCGGGGTGATCGCGGCCACGGCGTCGGTCCGGGTGCTGCTGGCGGTCCACTGGCTGTCGGACGTGATCGGCGGGGCGGCCCTCGGCGCCGGGTGGTCCGCCGCGGTGGTGGTCGGGACGCGGTGGCTGCTCGCCCGCCAGGCGCCCGGTCCGGCGACCGTCGGGCCAGGGCCGGAGCCGCACCCACCCGGCGCCGACGACCCTTCCACCCGCGCTGGAACGCCTCCAGCGATCCGCGACCCGCCTCCTGCGATCCGCAGCGACCCCGCATGACCCCTCCGAGACGCCTCCCATCCGCAACGCGCGATCCAGAGCGCGTGGCACGGAGTCTGCTCGCCAGGCCCGCGTCCAGTCATCGGCGTGCCCCCCGGGCGCACGGTCAGGTCGGCAAACCGCAGGTCGGCAGACGCGGTACACTTTCGGCGGAGGCGCCGGTGGAGACCCCTGCATCCCACACCCTCGCCGGGGTGTTGACCCGCCTGCGCCTCGGCGCCGTCGACGACCCGATGCTCTCCGCGAAGCTCGATCGCGCGTTCGCGAAGCACGTCGCGGGGATCCGGCGGTACTGCGGGTCCGAGCTGCGCGGGTTCTCGCCGCAGGTGGTCGAGGAGGTCGCGCAGGACGTGCTGACCGAGGCGTGGCGCAAGCTGCCGACCTACGAGCCGACCCACCCGTTCCGGGCGTTCCTGTTCGGGATCGCCACCCGGCTGTGCGCGAACCTGCGGCGCAAGCGGCGGGACGCGCTGACCGAGGACGGGGTGGTCGACCCGGCGTCCCCCGAGCGGAGCGCGCTCGGGTCGCTGGTGGCGGCCGAGCGGGACGCGCTGGTCGAGACCGCGGCCGCAAACGTGCTCGACCCGACCGACCAGGAGCTGGTCCACCTCCGGTGGGTCCTCGACTACCCGTACGACGAGATCGCCCGCCAGCTCGAGCTCCCGGGCCCCGACGCCGTCCGGGTCGCGCTCCAGCGGTCACGCCGCCGGATGGAGCGCGAGCTCGAGCGGCTGCTCGCGAGCCACGGGCAGAACGCGTCGTTCCTCCGCCCCTCGGGTTGATCCGATCGGGCGTCGCCCGCTGCGCGGGCCGGCCTCCCTGCGGGCTCGCTCCGCTCGGTCGCTGGCGCGACTGGCGCTGCGCCACCCTCCGGTCCGCCTGACGCGGGCCGGCGACGTCCAGCCGGTGCCGTCCCCACCCTCCGACGCCGCGCGGCCGCAGCTCGATCGGAGGCGCCGACGTCACTTCCAGTCAGCGGCAGCAGTCGGGACGGTGCGCGCGAGGTGCTCGACCATCGTTCGCTTCACGCGTCCGAGGCGTCCTGGTCGCCGTGGTTACGCTCGGCTGAAACAGCCAACGAATCGGCCATCACAGTCCACGTGCTGGCTGGCCGCCGTGACATTCGCATGTGAATCGTCACGCCGAGGCGGCCCTCGTCGAGCCAGGCCGAGGCTTCGTCGACGAGCTGCTCTGGAGGCCCGAAGGGGTCGAGAGAATCGTCCACCTCCGTGGCGACCGAAATGCTGGCGTTCGAAAAGCGCAGATGCAGGAGAACCGGCGAGAGTTGGTCCACCGGTGCGGCAGGCACCGCCCACCCGAGGATCGAAACATCGTCGGCGGTGCGATCGGTGATGAGGTCTTCGTAGTCTTCATCGCCGATCTCGAGCGTGAGGAGCACATCAGGTCCCTCGGTGCGCACACCGTGAACGGTGGTGTTGCAGATGATGCTGAACCAGAGATCGATCTCGGCATCCGTGTCGAACGACAATGGCGTCATCGGACGAGGCATCGGCATCGGTAGTCATCCCTTTCGGCTCGTCCCCCGGTATCCATCACGCGCGGCACTCGGAGAGGGGCCGTCGCTCGCGCGTCCGAGGTGGGCCGCCGGGTCCCGCCCGGCGCCGACCCGAATCGCGCCGACCTGCAGCTGCTCGTGGGGTCGAACGGAACCGGGAAGCCTCGCGCTGCACCACCTCAGGTCCGCCGGACGCCGGCCGGCGACGCGCGCCCGCTACCTCCGGCACGGAGCCGCGGCCGCGAGATCCCAGCACAGCGCCAGCTCGCCGTCCGCGGCGACCTCCGACCGACCGTCCCACACCAGCGCGCCGTCCGCGGACCGGATCCGCAGCCGGTGCGCCCCCGCGCTGACCACCTGCCGGCGCAGCGGCCCGACCCGCAGCCACGGCCCGTCGTCGACCTGGAACGTCCCGGCCGGCCCGTTCATCGTGCTCACCACCACCGTCCCGGTCGGGATCGGACCGGGACGGTG
>JBEBJW010001272.1:0-2657 GCA_040079715.1 Myxococcota bacterium
ATCCGGGGGACGACGGCCGGGTGCGGCGCGAACAGCACCTCGACCGTCTCCGCGAGGTCCGGCGCGAACGACACCCGGCACGACGGGCAGTCCGCGTGGTCCGCGAGGTTCGACAGCGTCTTCGTCGCCGCCACCTCCCCGCTGCACCGTCCGCACCGGACGCTGAAGTACAGCTCGAGCGCGCCCGCGCCGACCGCGTGGAGCATCGCGACCAGCGTCTCGTGGCGATCGAGCGCGTACGCGTCGGCGAGCGCGAACGGGCGGAGCCGGGTCAGCTCGAGCTCGCGGGCCACCCCGAGGTGGGTCCGGATCGCGGCGACGATCGGCCGCGGCGCGACCTCGGCCCACCGATCGAACGCGGCGGCGGCGTCGGGGCCGAGGGTCCGCAGCACCTCGCCCCGATCCGGCTCGCCGGGGGCGGGCAGCCGGTCGAGCAGCTCCCGCCACCGGCTCCGGATCAGGCTCGCCCGCGCGGCGACGGCCGGGGAGAACACCCGCGACGCCGGCTCGAGCTCGAGCGCGAGCCGCGGCACCACCCCGCCGGCGGTCGGCGCCAGCTCGAGCCGGAACGCGGTCCGGGCGATCGGGGACCGGGCGTACGCGCGCTCCTGGCGGAACCACCGTCGGTAGACCCACGCGCTGTCCCGCTCGACGAACGACATCTTCGTCCCGAGCAGCCCGTCCATCTCGCCGAGCACGGTCGGGGTGCCGTCCGGGCCGGGCTCGATCCGCATCCGGACCGCGCCGCCGCCGGCCTTCCGGTTCAGGAAGTCGGTGTCTCCGAGCCGATTCCAGGCGATTCTGGGATCGGTGAGCCGCCCTTCGAGCTCGACGCGCATCCGCCCACCCGTGGAGGCCCACCGCGGGCCCACCGAAGGTTACGCCGTGCGGCCGGAGATGGATCGTGCGGATCGCGAGCTGGAACGTGAACGGGCTCAGAGCGGCCCTGCGCAAGGGGATCGAGCGCCACCTCGAGGTCGTGGATCCCGATGTCGTGATGCTGCAGGAGGTCCGCGCGACGGTGGCGCAGCTGCCGTGGACCGCGCCGCCCGGCTGGTCCGCCGAGTGGCACTCCGCGGCGCGCCCCGGGTACGCGGGGGTCGCGACCTGGAGCCGCCGACCGCTCCGCCGCCTCGGGACCGGGATCGACGGCGCCCCCGACGACGACGGGCGGGTCCTGCGGGCAGAGGTCGACGGGATCGAGCTCGTCAACGTGTACGCCCCGTCGGGCAGCGCGGGACCCGCGTCGCGGGCGCGCAAGGACCAGTGGTCGACCGCGTTCGCGCCGTTCGCCGCCGCCCTCGCCCGGGCGGCGCACCCGGTGGTGATGGGCGGGGACTTCAACGTCGCCCACACCGAGCGCGACATCCACGATCCGCGCGGCAACAAGAACAACAGCGGGTTCCTCCCGCACGAGCGCGCGTGGTTCGGCGCCCTGCTCGACGCCGGGTGGGTCGACCTCGTGCGGGTGCAGCTCGGACCGATCCAGGGCCCGTACTCGTGGTGGTCGAGCCGGGGGAAGGCCCGGGCCGAGGACCGCGGGTGGCGGATCGACTACCTGCTCGGGAACGCCGCCGCCGCCGCCCGGGTCCGCGGAGCGTCGATCCACCGCGCCGGCGGGCTCGAGGTCAGCGATCACGCCCCGGTCAGCATCGAGCTCGGGTAGGCCCGCAGCGCCTCCACCAGGGCCGCGGGTGGATCGGTCGCGACCCGGATCGCGTCGTCGAGGCCGAGCCACGCGGCGTCCGGCTGGTCGCGCAGCCACCGGATCGCGTCCGGGACGGAGAACGCCGCCCCGTCGATCCGCACCCGGTCGCGGTCGAGGACCCACGCCGACGCCGGGCCGCCGGCCCACGCCGGGGTCGGGACCGGGGCGGTGACCAGGCCGGCGCCGACGAACCCGCGGTGGTGGAGGAGGAACGCGGCCCCGGGCGGCGCGTCGTCCGGGGTCGGGCCGCCGCCGTACTCGCGGTCGCCGGCGAGCGGGATCCCGAGGAACGCGGCGTGGACCCGGATCTGGTGCATCACGCCGGTGGTGATCACCGCGTCGAACAGGGTCCCCGACACCCGCCGGAACACGGTGCGCGCCGGGAGCCACCGCCCGCGGTGCGGGGTGTCCGCCCCCCGCTGGACCACCATCCGCCGTCGCCGGCGTGGATCGTGCGCGATCGGCCGGTCGCACCGGTTCGCGTCCCACCCCGGGTCCCGCGCGACCCGCAGCCGGTACCACTTGGTGAGCGCGCCGGCGGCGAACCGGTCCCGGAGCGCCCCGAGACCGTCGAGGTCCGCCGCCACCGCGACCGCGCCCGAGGTCGCGGTGTCGAGCCGATGGGCGAGGCCGCCCTCGAACCCAGCCGGCCACGGGATCGCGGCGCGATCCGGCTCCTCGGCGAGCAGCCGGGCGAGGAGGCAGTCGCCGGCGGGGTCGTCGTGCGGGGGGAACACCGGCAGGCCCGGCGGCTTGTCGCGGCTCGTGATCACCGTCACCGCGGTCCGGTAACCGGGAACCACCCGCCCCCGTCGGGCCACCGGAACCTGCGCCAGTGCTTCGCGTCGACCGTCTCGCGGTCGAACCCGACCACCAGCCACCCGACCATCGCCCCGCCGGCGTCCGCCGGGATCCGGAACCCCGCCCGGTCGGTCGCTCCCCCCGGGAG
>JBEBJW010001273.1:0-2650 GCA_040079715.1 Myxococcota bacterium
GCGGCGCTGTACCACTGCCTGAACCCCGCGTACACGAGCCAGGCGTGGCAGACCGAGTTCCCGCGGTTCGGCACGGCGCTGATCGACGCCGCGATCGCGACCGGCGCCCGGCTCGTGTGCCTCGACAACCTGTACGCGTACGGCCCGGTCGACGCCGCGCTGACCGAGGACACACCGCTCGCGCCGGCTGGCTCGAAGGGCCGGGTGCGGGGCGAGCTGTCGCGGGCGCTGGCCGACGCCGCGGCGACCCGGGGCCTGCGGTACACCGTCGGGCGGGCCGGCGACTTCTTCGGGCCGGGGGTCGAGCAGTCGGTGATGTCGATCACGCCGATCCGCGCGGGCCGCTCGAGCTGGCTGGTCGGCGATCCGCAGGCGGTGCACGCGTTCAGCTACGCGCCGGACGTGGCGCGCGGGCTCGCCGCCCTCGGGACCGCCGCCGCCGACGTGGTCGAGGGCCGGACGTTCCACCTGCCGGTGCTCGAGCTCGCGCCGGCCGAGCTCCACCGGCGGCTCGGCGAGGCGGTCGGGGTGCGCGCCGGCTACCGGACGCTCGGGCCGCTGGGGATCCGCCTGCTCGGCCTGTTCGTGCCGGTGGTCCGCGAGCTGCCCGAGACGTACTACCAGTGGGCGCGCCCGTTCCGGGTGGACGACCGCCGGTTCCGCGCGTCGTTCCCCGACATCGGCACCCCGCTCGACCAGGCCGTCCGCGAGACCGCCGCGGCCTGATCTCAGATGGGATGCGGTCGACGGGGGCGCCGGGACGGGTGAGGAGCACGCCCGGAGGAGCCGATGGCACGCAGGGATCCGATCGCCCACCTGTCGCGACACCCCGACGGCCCGCCACCGCGGCTGGTCGCCGAGATCCTCGCCCTCGGCCCGGCAGGGATCACCGCGCTGCTCGCGATCGTCGCCGAGCGGACCCGCTGGACCGCCGACGAGGTCACGGTCGTGAACGCGATCGAGGTGCTGACGGCGGCCTCGGCGCTCGAGGTGGTGCCCACGCTGCTGGCGATCGTCGCCGAGGTGTCGGACGAGTCCGACCTGTACCGGAGCGCGATCCTCGCGCTGCAGGAGCTCGCTCGGCCCGCGCTCGTCGAGCCGGTGCTGGCCGAGCCGGTCGGCACGAACCTCACGCTGGTGCTGTCGCGGTGCGGGGTCCGCGATCCGCGGATCGCCGAGCGGATCGAGGCGCTGCTGGCCGTCGATGGGCTGTTCGGCGCGGTCGCGGCGACGGCGTACGGCGACCCGGCCCACGCGCCGCTGCTCAACGCCGCGCTCGACCGGGTCCTCGAGGACGCCGAGCTCGTCGAGCGGCTCGACGAGACCGACGCGCTGATCCACGCGATCTTGCGGCTCGGCGGGCCCGAGGACGCGCTCCGGGCCCGCGGTCGACTGTTGATGGCGTTCGACCGTTGGCAGCGGATCCGGGACGCCGAGGACCGGCAGCGCTGAACGAACGCTCCGGCCGTGAAGCCGAGACAGGGGCGCGGACCCGCTGTGGAGGCGGGCGGAGCGGCACCGGACTGGCCGCACGCCGGTGATCCGCGCGGCGTCGCCGGTCAGCCCGAGGACCTCGACGTCGTCTTCGACGGTGACCCGGGGGCACGTGGTGCTCGAACAGGGCGCGGCTCTGGATCGACAGGCCGATCCCGACCGCGGGCGGACCCGGAACGCGCCGGCGTGCCACCACTGCGAAGGACGTCCAGTGGCGGGTGCCGTGGCCCGGGGTGACGTCACGGGCGCGACGAACCCTCGGATCGGACCTCCGCGGCGGCCTCGGGGGTGCCGGCCGTCACCGCGAATCCGCACCCCGTGAGCCGCGCGAGGGCGAGCCCGAGTGCGGCCGACTTCCACCGGCCCCGATCGGCGGTCAGCACCGTCGCCGACGGGGGGAGGGGTCGATCACGCCTCGACCAGCGCGTCCACCGCCCGCGCCTGGTCCGTGGTGCCGCCGCTCGGTCGATCGGTCGGGCCGATCGGTCCCACGCGCGCCGCCCCCGCGTCCGGGCCGTGGGGCCACACCGCCAGCGCCGGCGCGGGCGCGGTCGGGGCGCGCACGATCAGCGCGCCGCCGCCCCACACGAACCCGTGCGCCTGGCCGAGCACGTCCAGATCGAGGCGTCGTGGGTCGACACCACCACGGCGTCGTACGCGGCGCCGAGCTTGCGCCGCATGTCCCCGGTGCGGGTCTCGGCGGGGTCCGACCCGACCCACGACACTCCAGCGGGCGAAGGCGCGGATCGCCGAGCTCGAGGCGCAGCGGGCTGAGGTGCGATCACCTGCCGACCGATCCTCGGATAGACCCGTTCGATGATCGCTGCAGCGGCATGGTTCACGTCGGCCGAACCTGCATGAACGACAACCTGTTCGAAGGCGTCGAGATCCGACGGGGGGCGCTCCTGGCGGGAGCGGACGACGTGGTGACGATTGCGATCGCCGCGGGGCGGTCCGCGGCGGAGGCGCTCGCGTTCGTCAGCGCGGTGCCTGGGCCGTGGCGGGTGCTCGAAGCGGAGATTCTCTCGCAGGTCCTTCGGTGTGAGATGGGCACCCAGCGGTTCGCTGCGGTGTTCCTCGCGAGCGCGCTCGAGTGGAGCGGCGTCGACCCGGTGGCTGCCCGCGCCGCGTACCGCCTCGCCGAGCTCCTGTCTCT
>JBEBJW010001274.1:0-2648 GCA_040079715.1 Myxococcota bacterium
ACGGGCCGGACATCGGCGGGTGGGACGACGATCGGTGGCCGGACGAGCCCCGATCGGTGACCGCGGCCGCGGCCGCTGCGGCTGCCGGGAACGCAGGGAACGCAGGGACTGCCAGCGCGAGCGGGGCGATCACCAGCGGCTCGACGGTCCCCGCGGCGACGCCGAATCGGCCCCGCTCGGACCCGGCCACGGCCCGGACCGAGTCGCCTGCAGCGTCGCCGGTGCGGACGCTTCCCGATCCGCCGTCGCTCGACGTGCCGACGATGCCGTCCGCGGTGCTCGCGTCGCTGCCGCCGGACGCGTCGAAGGTCGCCGGCGATCGGACCGTGGTGTTCATCGACGACGCCGAGGCCCAGTTCGAGATCGGGCGGCCGATGCACCTCGTCCTCGCCGGGTGGATGGTCAACGGCGAGGTCGTGTGCGGCAACCACGCCGGCTGCGATCTCCGGATCCCGGAGAACCGGATCCGGGCCGACCAGACGCTGACCGCGCGCGACTACTTCCGCCTGCGGGTCCGCGGCCGGAAGGGCACGCTCGAGATCCTGGACCCGACCGAGGTCGAGGTCGACGAGGCCTCGCCGCGGCCGGTGTACGACGACCCCGAGGCGCACACGATCGAGGTCCTCCGCCGGGACGACACGGGCGAGCGCGACTTCACCGTGCTGCTCAAGCTGGTCGAGGATCGGAAGCTGCCGGATCCGCGGGCCCGGTTCGTGTCGCTCGACACGGAGGATCCGCTGGCGGCCGCGCTGGTCACCCGCGGGCTCCCGAAGGGCGCGCCGCGGACGCTCGAGCTCGACGGGATCCGGATCACGTTCCACTATGACGGCGCGGCGATCCACCTGTCCGAGTACCTCGAGACGTACCGGCGCGGAAACGGCACGTTCCACCCGTTCTTCGTCCAGCGCGGCGACGAGCGGTTCAAGACCGCGCCGGAAGACGGCGCCACGTTCGCGGTCCGGGCCGGCGACAAGCTGGTGATCGGACCGTGTGTGTTCGTGCTCCGCGAGGAGTGAGTCCCCCGAACGTGCTACCGTGCGTGCATGTCGTTCACCGTGGGTGTCGTGTGCGACATCGGGGCCGGACCGGCCCGTGGCGGCCGCGAGCGGAACGAGGACAACTTCCTCGTCTGCTCGGACGGGCGGGTCTGGTACCACGAGGGTGGGGTCCAGATCCGGCTCGATCAGGCCGGCGACGGGCTGCTGGTCGCGGTGTGCGACGGGATGGGCGGGCACGCCGACGGCCACGTGGCGTCGACCACCGCGGCGAAGGTCATCGCGAAGCTGTACCAGCCGGGCTCGCCGCGTCGGCCCGCCAAGGTGCTGCTGAAGTACATCCTCGAGTCCCACCGCCAGCTCCACTGGGCCGCCCGGAACGACGGGACGGTCGGGATGGGGACCACCCTGACCGCGGTGTGGGTGCTGAACGGCCAGGCGGCCTGGTCCCACGTCGGCGACAGCCGCCTGTACCTGCACCGGGGCGGGCGCCTGGTCCAGGTGACGGCCGACCAGACCCGGAACGAGTTCGCCCGGCGCGACGGTCGCCCGACCACCCCGGACGGCGATCACCTCGCCCAGACGTTCATCTACGGCTCGCGCGGCCTCGGCGACAACGCCGCGCTCAGGCTCGAGCAGGGCCTCGACAGCGGCGCCGAGGTGCTCGAGGAGGGCGACCGCCTGCTGCTGTGCTCGGACGGGCTGACCTCGGCGGTGGACGACGACCGGATCGCCCGGGTGCTCGACCAGCTCCCCGACCCGCAGGCGGCGTGCGAGCGGCTCCGGACGCTCGCGCTCGAGCGCGGGAGCCGCGACAACGTCACCGTGCTGATCGTGCGGGTGGACGCGGCGGAGGGGCTGGTGGACGAGTGGACCGACGACGGGGACGACACGGTCCGCTTCTGACGGTCCGGTTCGGACGGTCCGGTTCGGACGGTCCGGGTCGGACGGTCCGGACGGTCCGGTTCTGACCGTCCGGTTCTGACGGTCCGGTTCGGACGGTCCGGGTCGGCCGGGACGTTACAGCGGGAACTGGACCTGGGTGGTCCCCTCGGCGCTGATCCCGCTCCGGACCTTGATCCGCTCGAGGCCGCGCTTCACGCACGGGCGCTCGACCGCTCCGAGGCCGGTGCGATCGACCTTCGCGAACACCACCTCGCCCGACGCGTCGACCAGCACCCACGCGGTCACCGCCGCGCCGGTGCCGCAGTGGCTCGCGATCTCCGCCTTGCCCTCCCGGACCGCCCGGACGACCTTGCGCGCGTCGGCCTCGGACAGCGGCGGGGCGTTGCGGAACCGGTCCGGATCCGGGCCGTCGACCACGATCGGATCGGTGCCGCCGCCCGGGCCGCCGCCGCCCGGGACCGCGATCCAGCCGAGCCCGGCCGCCGCGACCACCAGGACCAGCCCGGCCGTGAGGAACCCGAGGGTGCCGACCGTGACCATCCCGAACAGCGACAGGCCGAAGCACCCGGCGATCCCGGCCGCCCCGCCTCCGCTCCGCTCGGCCAAGGCCGGCGCGACCGCCACCGGGGGCGCGATCGGCCTCGCCGGCTCGCCCGGGACGAACGGCGGAGGCGCGGGAGGGATCGACGGCGCGGGCGGCAGCGCGGCCACCGCGGCGGGCGAGGTCCCGGTCGACCGGACCGGCAC
>JBEBJW010001275.1:0-2646 GCA_040079715.1 Myxococcota bacterium
GTCCGGATCTGGAACCCCGACGGGTCGGTCGCGGAGAAGAGCGGCAACGGGCTGCGGATCTTCGCCTGGTGGTGGTCCGTGCACCGCGGGGGCGGCCCGGCGTTCGGGCTCGAGGTCGCCGGGACGGTGGTCGGGTGCGAGGTCGCCGGCCAGATCGTCGACGTGGAGATCGGCCAGGCCACGTTCGTCGCCGCAGAGATCCCGGTCGATCGGGCCCGGATCGACCAGCCGATCGATCTCGGCGCCGAGACGCTCGACGTGGTCACCGTCGGGGTCGGCAACCCGCACTGCGTGGTGTTCCGGACCGAGGTCGACCTCGACGCGCTCCCGTGGCACCGGTGGGGCGAGCGGCTGGAGCGGCACCCGGCGTTCCCGAACCGGACCAACGTCCAGGTCGCCCGGGTCGTCGGGCCGCACCAGCTCGCGCTCCGGGTGTGGGAGCGCGGCGCGGGGCCGACGCTCGCCTCGGGGTCGAGCGCGTGCGCGGTCGCGGCGGCGGCGGTGCGGACGGGTCGGATCGAGCCCGGGGTGGTCACGGTCGAGATGCCCGGCGGCGCGCTGACGGTCACCGTCCGCGACGACTACCGGCTGCGGCTCCGCGGGCCCGTCGCGCCGGTCGGCCGGTTCGAGGCAGACCCCGACTGGACCCTCACCAGCTGAACCAGCCCTTCTTGCGCTTGTACGGCGTCAGCATCTCGCGGGCCTCGGCGTGCGACGGATCGAGCGCAGCCGTGATCTCGAGCCACTTCACGAGGTAGTCCGTGTCCTGGTTCACGGCGGCGATCCGCGCCCGGAGCCACGCGACCTCGGGGTACCGCTCCTGGCGATCCCCCGCGACCGAGCACGCCGACAGCGCCTCCGCGTACATGCTGCTCGCGTAGTACCGCTCGCCGACCTCGGCGATCACCGCCATCGCCCGCTTCTCGTTCCGGACGTCGTGGACCGCCTTCGCCGCCGCCCGGACCGCGTTCGGCCGATCGTCGAGGTGGAGGTTGAGCTCGGCGTAGTCGATCCACCACTCGGTGTTCTCGGGCTCGAGGTTGATCCCGCGCTCGAGTGCGGTCAACGCCCCGCCGATGTTGCCGCTGCCGGCCTCGAGCTCGGCGATCACGCCCCACACGAGCACCGGGCAGCCCTCGTTGCCGGCCCACTCGTACGCCTCGTCGAGCGCCCGGTCGTACTCGTTCATCGACTCGAGGATCGCCAGCCGCTGGATCTCGCCCTCGACCGGCTCCTGGCCCCACCGGGTCTCGGCGGTGGCGAGCTTGAGCGCGAGCACGTACCGGCCGCTCTCGACCAGCGCCTGGGACGCCGCGAGGTACCCCCCGTCCGGCAGGATCGACGCCAGCCGATCGTGAAGCATCCGATCGTCGGCGGCGGTCAGCCCGCAGTCCGCGCACTGCACGTCGGTCGGCTCGGGGCTCTCGTACGCGGGCGGCTGCTTGCTGACGACGAGGTCTCCCCCGCAGTTCACGCACCGGTCCTGGTACGGCAGGCGCATCGACACCTGGTACTTCTCGGTCCGGTGGACGTGCCCACACGACGCGCAGAAGAACACGTCCGCGTACTGGTTGTCGACGACCCGCTGCGTCCATTGCAGGTCCATCGTCGCGCAACACTGCATCTCGGCCATCGGCCCTTCCCGGTCTTCGGCGGTCCGTCCGCGCGCGTGGTCGGGTCATTCTACCCATCACGCGATCCACGCCAGGGTACATCGGGGGGATCCCAAGGTAACCGGGCGACCCAGGCCGACGAATGCGTCGACGCCTTCAGGCGGTCTCGTCGGCCGACGCGAGCGGGCGGAGGTGCTCGGGCAGCAACGCGGCGACCGCGCGGTGCGCCGCATCGAGCGCCTCGCGGGGCGCCCCGTCGACCCCGACCCGGATCGCGGGGGCGAACCGGATCGCGACCCGGCCCGGGAACAGCCGCGTGTCGGCGTCGGCCACCGGCATCACCCGCTCGGTGCCGGCGATCGCGATCGGGACCACCGACAGTGGGGTCGTGCACGACAGGTACCGGTGGATCCCCCGGAGGAACGGCCCGAACCGGCCGGTGCGGCTCCGGGACCCTTCGGGGTACACGAGGAGCAACAACCCTGCGTCGAGCAGCGCCTTCGACGAGGCCATGCTCTCGGTGGCCTTCCGGGCGAGCTCGCGCGGCGACAGCTTCTCGGTGTGGGCGAAGCTGGTGGACTGCGGGACCGGCAGGGTGTTCAGGCAGGCGGCCGCGAACAGCCGGAACAGCTCCTGGTACACCTTCGGGCCCGCGGCGGCGACCAGCCGATCCGCGAGGTCTCCGTGGCCCTTCCAGGTGAGGACCGCGTCGGTCGCGGTGGTGTCGAAGTACGACAGGTGGTTGCCGACCAGCATCGTCGGGCCGGACGCCGCGGCGGCCGCGAGGTGCTCGACCCCGGACAGCTCGGGCTCGACCAGCACGTCGCGGGCCCACTCGCGGGCGAGCTCCCGCGCGAACGGGAGCGCCCGGTACAGCCGGTGCTCGTCGCCGAGGTGGGCGAGCTCGGCGGTGACCGCCTGGCACTGATCGTCGGACCAGGCCGCGATCATCGCGCCGATCCGGGATCGGTTGTGCGCCGACGCCGACTCGTCGGCGACGAACCTCGACAGATAGCCCGGCAGCATCGCCCGC
>JBEBJW010001276.1:0-2645 GCA_040079715.1 Myxococcota bacterium
GTATGCGTCGGGGACGACCTCGCGGACGCGGACGTGGACGGAGTCCCCGACGGGTGCGACCTGTGCGCCGGAGACGACCTCGCGGACGCGGACGCGGACGGGGTCCCGGACGCCTGTGACGCGTGCGTCGGGGACGACCTCGCGGACGCGGACGTCGATGGAGTGCCCGACGCGTGCGACCTGTGCGTCGGGGACGACCACGCCGACGCCGACGCCGACGGGGTCCCGGACGCCTGTGACGTGTGTGTCGGGGACGACCACGCGGACGCGGACGCGGACGGGATCCCCAACGCCTGTGACGTCTGCACCGGCGACGATCTCACCGACGCGGACGCCGACGGGGTCCCGGACGCCTGTGACGTCTGTGTCGGGGACGACCTGGCCGACGCGGACGCCGACGGGGTCCCCGACGCGTGCGACGTGTGCGCGGGAGGCGACGACCATGTCGACCTCGACGGGAACGGAGTCCCCGACGCGTGTGACGGCTGTGTCGGAGGCGCGTGCGCCCCGGCGCTGTGGTACCTGTCCCCCAAGCGCGGGCCCGCGGACGGGGGCATCACGACCACGCTGATCGGCGAGGGGTTCGATCCGACGTGCGTGGCCGTGTTCGACGGGATCGACGCGCCGACGACCTACCAGGACGCCGGCGCGCTGCTCGCAGAGCCAGAGGCCCACCCGGTGGGGCTGGTCGAGGTGATCGTGCGCTGCGCGGTCGGCGAAGATGCCCTCGCCGGCGGGTACACCTACTACGACGACCTGCTCGAGACCGGCGTGGGACCCGATCTGCGCGTCGTGCTCCCCAACCAGGTCGACCCGGCGGGAGGAGCGGTGGTGACGGCCGGGGGCGCGGGGTTCGCGTTCGGGGTGACGGTGTTCGTGGACGGGGTCGTGGCTCCGTCGACCGTGCTCGACGACACGCTGCTGTCGATCGTGACGCCGCCCCACGCCGAGGGCCTCGCCACCGTCGAGGTCGTGAACCCGGACGGCCTCGGCGACGCGCTCGACGGCGCGCTCCTGTACGTCGGAGCTGCCGGGTCCACGGGGGTCGCTGACACCGCGGCGCCGCTGGCGAACCCCGGTCAGGTCGGGGGCGGCTGCTCCACCTCGCCGGTCAGCGGCATCGCGGCGGTCGCGATCGCGCTGGTGCTCGCCCGCCGCCGCCGCGCTGCGGTCGCGCTCCTGGTTGGGTGCAGCGAGTACCAGGTGTCCCAGCCCACGGGCAACGCGAATCCGCAGACCGACGGACTCCCTCCGGTGGCGGTGACCGGCCCGGCCGTCGAAGTGAAGCGCGACGAGCCTGCGCTCCTCGACGGAACCCCGTCCTACGATCCCGCCGGGCTCGGCCTCACCTACGCCTGGACCGTCGACGAGGCGGCTCCGGGATCCTCCGCCACCCTGGACGACGCCACGTCCCCCACGCCGATCCTGGTGGCCGACCAGCTCGGGACCTACGCCGTCTCGTTGGTCGTGACCGACGGCGACGGTCAGGTCTCGGTGAACCCGGCGGCTCAGGTGGTGCAGGTCGGACCGTGGCAGGACCTGCACCTGTCGTTGACCTGGGACGCACCGGTCGATCTCGACCTGCACCTCCTCGCGCCGGACGGCGTCTACTACCATGCGACGGACTGCTTCTTCGGGAACCCGACGCCCGACTGGGGCCAGTCGCGCGTGGTCACCGACGATCCGCTCCTCGCCACCGACGACGACGGCTCGGGTGGCGGGCCGACCTGGGGACCCGAGACGATCGCGCTCTCCGGGCCCGAGGAGGGCCTGTACACCGCGATCGTCGTGTTCTGGAACGACCGCGGCACCCCCACGTCCGCGGTGGCCACGCTCGCGGTGGAGGCCGAGGGGATCCGGATCGCATCGGAGGAGATCACCCTCGAGCGGGCGGGTGACGCTGTCGTGGTGGGCGCGCTCGACTGGAGCACGCTCGGGTGGTCGTTCGACGGCCAGGCCACCAGCCACGACGCGCTCGGCGGCCCGCCGTTCAACGGCGGATGACCGACGGCGCGAGGTCGAGCACCGACCTCCGTCACCCGAACTGCTCGCCCTCCCACCCGTCGTCGGACCGGCGCTCAGTACGTCGTGCCGGGCGACCTCACCGCGACCGGCGTCGCGGACGACCGCTCCACCGCGGTCCAGTCCCCGTCGGCGATCACCGAGACCCCGACGAACCACGCGGTCTCGCCGGGGACCAGGCCGAGCGGCGGGTCGGCGACGAACGACCCGACGCCGTCCGGACCCGCGGTCCGGGTGTCGACCCGGCGCGCGTGCGCGAGACCCGTGCACAGCCCCGCCAGGTCCTCGAAGCACCGGCCGACCCGGACGTTCCGCGCCGACGTCGCCAGGGTGATCTCGGTCGACGGGAACGCGCTGTCGACCTCGACCGGGATCGGCTCACCCCAGGTCACCGCCAGCGGCGCGGTGGTCACGAGGTCCGGGTGGCCGCCGAGGATCACCACCGTTCCGTCGCCGTCGAGCGGACCGCCGACCGCCACCTCGCCGAACCCGTCACCGTCGGTGTCTCCGATCCCGGACGCGGCCCACCCCCACTCCTCGCTCGA
Organism: Myxococcota bacterium; assembly: GCA_040079715.1. Classification (GTDB taxonomy): domain Bacteria; phylum Myxococcota_A; class UBA796; order UBA796; genus JACKER01. Next base: position 2,568 of record JBEBJW010001276.1, read on the forward strand.
CCCTCCGCCGAGCGCGCGCGCGGGGATCCAGCCGGGTCCGCTGGGCCCGCCGAGCCAGATCTGCGCGACGTCGATCCA
>JBEBJW010001277.1:0-2644 GCA_040079715.1 Myxococcota bacterium
GCCCCGTCCCCTCCGACTGGTCCTACGCGACCGAGCCCGTGCCGCCCCTCGGCGCCGGGCAGCTCCTGGTCCGGGTCGCGTACCTGTCGGTGGATCCCGCGATGCGCGGCTGGATGAACGACGCCCGGTCGTACATCCCACCGGTCGGGATCGGCGAGGTCATGCGGGCGCTCGGGGCCGGGCACGTCGTCGCGTCGAACCACCCGGGGTTCGCGGTCGGCGACGCGGTGACCGGCGTGTTCGGGGTCCAGGCGTACGCGGTGTCGGACGGGCGCGGCGTCACCAAGGTCGACCCGGCGGTCGCCCCGCTGCCGGTGTTCCTCGGCACGCTCGGGATGACGGGCTACACCGCGTACTTCGGCCTGTTCGACCTCGGACGACCGGTCGCCGGCCAGACCGTGGTCGTGTCGGGGGCCGCCGGCGCCGTCGGGATGGTCGTCGGCCAGCTCGCGAAGCGCCACGGGTGCCGGGTGGTCGGGATCGCCGGCGGACCCGAGAAGTGCGCCTGGCTGGTCGACGCCCTCGGGTTCGACGCCGCGATCGACCACCGCGCGCCCGGGATGGTCGAGGCGCTCAAGGTCCACTGCCCGCGCGGGGTGGACGTGTACTTCGACAACGTCGGCGGCGACGTGCTCGACGCGGTGTTGACCCGCCTCGCCCGCGGGGCGCGGGTGGTGATCTGCGGCGCGATCTCCCAGTACAACGAGGCGGCCCCGCGCGGACCGAAGAACTACCTGTCGCTGCTGGTCAACCGCGCCAGCATGACCGGGATGGTCGTGTTCGACTACGCCGATCGGTACCCGGAGGCGCTCGCGGCGCTGACCGCGGCCTACACCGCCGGGGCGCTCCAGTCGCGCGAGCAGCTCGTCGACGGGCTCGAGGCGTTCCCGGACGCGCTCGGGATGCTGTTCCGCGGCGAGAACACCGGCAAGCTCGTGCTGAAGGTCGACGACGGGTCCGCCGTGTAGCGGCCCGGCGTCACCGGGCGCAGGCCGCGACCGCCGCCGGCGACGCGGTGGTCCCGAACCCGAACCCGTCCCACCGGTACGCGAGCGTCCGCCGTCGGTCGGTGTCCGGCTCGGGTGCCAAGAACGTGTCGTCGCGGTGGACCGCGCACAGCACGTCGTCGCCGTCGACCTGCGCGACCGCGATCGACACCAGCGGCCGCGACAGCGCCGTGCCGCGCCACAGGTCGACGAACCGGTCGCCGTCGATCCGGAACACGTACGGCCGCAGCGCGATCGCGTGATCGAGGTCGGACCACGCGCGGTGCAGCGCGACGAACACGTGCGGACCGAGCGACGGCAGCGCCTCGACCTGCTCGAACCGCTTCGCCCACGGGTGCGCCCACCACGCGGTGTCCGGCGGCGGCGCCAGCGGGACCGCGCAGGGCGGGCCGATCGCGCCGGGCACCACCGTCGGGAACGTCGACCGGGCGGTCCGGCGGGTCCACCCGCCGACGCAGGTCAGCGCGGCGTCGGTGGCCCGGCACCGGACCAGGTCCCCGGTGAACGTGGCCTCCGGGTGCTGGTCGAACAGGTGGTCGCCGAGGCCGTACCACACGGCACCCGCGCCGCACGCGGATCCCTGGCGGACGTGGGCGTGCGCGCCGGCCACGATCGACGCCCCCCACCGGACGAACGCGTCGGCGAGGCGCTGCTGGCCGAGGCCGGCGGCGGGATCGTACTCGTCGCCCCAGTGCGGCAGCGCCGCGACCCACGAGGTCGACGCCCGCGCGAGCCGGATCTGCCGCTCGGCGGTCTCGAGTGCCTGGGTCCGGTCGTGGGCCGAGCGGTTCACGAGGTTCACCGCGACGAGCCCGAGCCACCGGTCCCCGACCCGGACGAACCGCGGACCGTCGGCCTCCGGCACGGCGACGATCCCGCGCTCGCCGAGGCCGGCGATCGTGGCGGCGAGCCCGGCGGGGCCCTGGTCGAGCGCGTGGTTGTTCGCGACCGACAGCGCGACGAACGGCCCGCCCGCGAGCGTGTCGAGCGCCGAAGGCGGGATCCGGAGGCACACCCCGCCGGGGTCCGGACACGGCGCGCCGACGTCGCGCGCGCCCTCGAGGTTTCCGACCCACCCGGACTCGCCCGGGATCCACGGGGCGCCCCGGCGGGCCACCTCGGCCGCGACGCCGCGCGCGAGCGACACGTCGCCGACGAACGTGACCCACGGCTCGACCGGCGCGGGTCGGAGCGCGACCAGCAGGGCGGGCGCGAGCCACCCGATCCCCTGGCCCCACCCAGCGCGACGAGGCCGGCTCGGGCGGCGCGGGTCGGGCACGGTCAGGGTGGGACCCTCGGGCGAGACCCGCGGGCAGGCGACGAGAGCCTCACCGGGCGGCGTCCGGCACCGCCCACGCGGGCCGCGGCGCCCGGTCCACCTGCTCGACCCACGCGGCGTCGTCGAGGCGGTGGTCGGCGTCGACCTCGTGGTACGCGTACACCGCGCCGCGGACCGGCGCCGCCAGGCCCCGATCGTCGATCAGGATCAGGATCGACCGCGGCCGCCCGACCGCGACGTGGGTGAAGTGCGGCCCCTCGGTCGGATTCGGCCACGCGCGGACGTCGACGATCTTCGCCATCGGCCCGACCCGCCCGAGGCCCGACTGCTGCGACACGGTGGCCAGCAGCACCTGCGG
>JBEBJW010001278.1:0-2635 GCA_040079715.1 Myxococcota bacterium
TTGACGGGCTGCGGGCGGACGGACCCGGAGCTCGACCCGCGCGCCCGGGCCCTCGCGGCGTGGGAGGCGGGGCGGGCCGCGCTCGACGCCGGGGACTTCGCGACCGCGCGGACGAGGTTCCACGACGCCCGGGCGCTCCACCCGGTGCCGCTGCTCGGGGCGTGGGAGGCGCGCGCCGCGGCAGCTGCGGGCGACAACGAGGGAGCGGTGGCGCTGCTCGACGCGGTGCTCGACCGCGCGCCGACGTTCGCCGAGGCCCGGTACAACCGTGCGGCGTACCTGGTGCGGCTCGGTCGGATCGAGCACGCGGCGGCGGATCTGCGCCAAGCGCTCGACGACGGCCCGCTCCGGTCGATGATGGTGCTCGAGGATCCCGACTTCGCCTCGGTCCTCGACCACCCGGCGTTCGCGTTCCTGCCGCAGGACGCGCTGACGGTGGTGGTGACCCCCCCGCCACCGACGGCGTTCTGGGGCGCCGAGGTCCCGCTCCACGTGAAGCTCCTCGGGATCGTGTCGCCGCCGCTGTCGGTCACCGCGGATCGCGCCACCGGGCCGCTCGAGCTGTTGACGGTCACCGAGGACACCTTCGCGACCAGCCTCGGCACCACCGGGGTCGATCTCGGGTGGACCTGGCGGGTCGCCGGCGCCGGCCCGGTCGAGCTCGGTCCGCTGTCGTTCCGGGCGGGTCGGTACACCGCGACCGCCGACGTGGTGCGGGTCGACGCCCAGGCGCCCCCCGGGAAGACCGCGACCACCACCGCCCTCACCCTGGATCTGCCGTCCGAATGGATCGCGCGGGTCCCGGCGCGGACCGCGGTCCGCCTCGACGGGCAGCTCGTCGCCCACGCGCTGCCGTCGGATCGCGTGACGACCGAGCCCGAGCTCGCGCCGCCGGCCCGGTACGAGCTGCGCGAGGCGGGGACCCCGACCGACGTGGTCCTCCGCTGGTCGATCGCGGGGCCGGCGACGGTCCGGATCCGGGACGCGGCGGGGGCCGAGGTGTACGCCGGCCCGTGAGCGGTTACCACCGGCCGCACTTCGCCGGAGGACCGATGGACCGCGACCGACTGCTCGAGCGCCTCGCACGGACGGAGGCCCTCGCACTCGCCGGTGGCGGGGAGGAGCGCGTCCAGAAGCAGCACGAGGCCGGCAAGTGGACCGCGCGCGAGCGGGTCGAGGCCCTGGTGGACCCGGGCTCGTTCACCGAGCTCGGGGCGTTCGTGATGCACCAGTGCACCGACTTCGGCCTCGCCGACCAGAAGGTGCCGGGCGACGGCGTGATCACCGGGTACGGCCGGATCGACGGGCGCCTGGTGTACGTGTTCGCCCAGGACTTCACGGTGTTCGGTGGCTCGCTGTCCGCCTCGCACGCCCAGAAAATCTGCAAGGTGATGGACCACGCCCTCCGGAACGGCGCGCCGTTGATCGGGCTGAACGACAGCGGCGGGGCGCGGATCCAGGAGGGGGTCGCGTCGCTCGGGGGCTACGCCGACATCTTCCTCCGGAACACGCTCGTGTCGGGGGTGATCCCGCAGATCTCGGCGATCCTCGGCCCGTGCGCGGGCGGCGCGGTGTACAGCCCGGCGATCACCGACTTCGTCGCGATGGTCGAGGGCACCTCGTACATGTTCGTCACCGGGCCGGACGTGGTGAAGACCGTGACCAAGGAGGAGGTCACCAAGGAGCAGCTCGGCGGTGCCACCACCCACAGCCGGCGGTCCGGGGTCGCCCACTTCAAGGTCCCGGACGAGCGGGCGATGATCGCGCTCCTCCGCGAGCTGCTGTCGTACCTGCCCCAGAACAACCTCGAGGAGGCCCCGCGCCGGCCGACGACCGATCCGACGGACCGGGTGTGCGCCGAGCTCGTCGAGGTGGTCCCGACCAACGCGAACAAGCCGTACGACATGAAGGACGTGATCCGCTCGCTCGCGGACGAGGGGCGGTTCCTCGAGGTCCACCCCGAGTTCGCGATGAACATCGTGGTCGGGTTCGTCCGCCTCGACGGCCGGTCGGTCGGGGTCGTCGCGAACCAGCCGTCGGTCCAGGCCGGGTGCCTCGACTGCGACAGCTCGATCAAGGGCGCGCGGTTCGTCCGGTTCTGCGACGCGTTCAACATCCCGCTGCTCACCCTGGTCGACGTCCCGGGGTTCCTGCCCGGCACCGCCCAGGAGTACGGCGGGATCATCCGGAACGGCGCGAAGCTGCTGTACGCGTTCGCCGAGGCGACCGTCCCGAAGGTGACGGTGATCACGCGCAAGGCGTACGGTGGCGCGTACGACGTGATGAACAGCAAGCACATCCGGGCGGACTTCAACTTCGCCTGGCCGACCGCCGAGATCGCGGTGATGGGGCCCGACGGCGCGGTCAACATCATCCACCGGGGCAAGATCGCGTCGGCGACCGATCCGATCGCGAAGAAGGCCGAGCTGGTCGAGGAGTACCGGACCACGTTCGCGAACCCGTACCGCGCGGCCGAGCTCGGGTTCGTCGACGGCGTGATCCGGCCGGAGACCACCCGCCGGGTCCTGATCGACGCGTTCCGATCGCTCGAGAACAAGCGCGACGAGAACCCGGCGAAGAAGCACGGGAACATCCCGCTCTAGGATCCCCTGGCGCGTAGGCCGCGGAGCGGGCT
>JBEBJW010001279.1:0-2635 GCA_040079715.1 Myxococcota bacterium
CTCGCTCGCCGGGCTCCAGCTCAAGTTCGTGGTCGAGCGCGACGACCGCGGGCTGACGGTGCCCGCGCGGGGGAGGGGCGCGCGATGGATCCTGAAGCTGCCGGACCCGCGCCACCCCAGGGTCCCGGAGAACGAGGCGGCGCTGCTGGGGTGGGCGCGAGCGTCGGGGATCGAGGTGCCCGCGGTCGAGCTCGTCGACCCGCGCGAGGTCCACGGCCTGCCGGACGGCTTGCCGACCGCCGAGCCCGCACTCCTGGTCCGCCGGTTCGATCGGGGCGACGACGGGACCCGGACCCACCTCGAGGACTTCGCGGAGATGTGTATAAGAGACAGGGACCTGAAGTACGATCGAGCCAACTACGAGACGATCGGGAAGGTGCTGGTCGCGTTGGCGGAGGGCGACCTCCGCGCGTACGTGCGGCGGCTCGTGTTCATGGTGCTGTCGGGCAACGCCGACCTGCACTTGAAGAACTGGTCCGTGCAGTACCTGGGGCCGTTCGGACGCGACGTCCGGCTCGCTCCGGCGTACGATCTCGTGCCCACGGTGGTGTACCCCGGGACCGCCGCGGCCCTCGACCGGCACCTCGGGACGCTCCGCCTCGGCCGGTGAACCGCCCGGCGACCGCCCTGCGACCCCCTGCGACCCCCGGCGGTGCGGGACGCGGGTCCGAGGTCACGGAGCGCGTCCCGCAGCCGTGCAGGAGGCGCCCGGAGCTCGGGGACCGCGACCGCGGACGGTGCGGGAGGCGGTCCGAGCGCGCGGACCGCGACCGAGGTCGGTGCGGGACGCGCTCCGAGCGCCCGGACCGCGACCGCGGTCGGTGCGGGACCCGCTCCGAGGACCCGGACCGCGACCGAGGTCGGTGCGGGGACCGGTCCCCTGGACGGGGGACGGGTCCCGCGGAGGTGCGGGGACCGCTCCGGGACCTCGGACCGCGACCGCGGGCCTCGCGGGCGGCGCTCCGGGACCTCGGACCGGATCCATGCCCGGCAGGGGCGCCAGAATCCGTCAGTGTCGCTTTCGGAGGTCCCGGGCGTGGAGGTCCCGCCGCGGCCAGCCCGCCGCCTTCAGCACGTCGTACGGGGGGACGCGGTACACCCGGATCGTGTCGTCGCGGAAGTCGCTGAACACCAGGGTCTGCCCGTCCGGGGTCAGCGCGAGCGCCGTGCACTGGTCGCCGCCGACGATCGAGTCCAGCACTGTGCCGTCGGCGGCGTCGATCACCAGGACCGAGCCGTACGCCGGGCCGTCCGCGAGGTAGCCCTCGCCGCCGTTCGGGCCGCGGTTCGACACGCACAGCACCCGGCCGTCCGGGGTCAGCGCGGCGGTGTTCGGGTTCGCGTCGGTGGTGGCGAGCTTCGTCACCGCGCCGGTCGCCGGGGTGTACCGCCACACGCACCGCCCGCCCATGTCGGTCACGTACAGGTGGCGCTCGCCGGGGGCCGCGACCACGTGACGGAGCGCGTCGCCGACGAACAGCGCGGTCCGGGATCCGTCGTCGAGCGACACCCGCTCGAACGTGCCGTCGCCGAACCCCGCGACGTACAGCGACCGGCCGTCGGCGGACGCGTGGAGCCCGCGCGGGGTGTTCGTGGTCGGCAGGCGGCGGATCGTCTCGCCGAGCCCGAGATCGATCTCCGACACGTCGTGGAAGTTCCAGTTGCTGACGTACAACCGGGACCCGTCCGGCGACGGCTCGATCACCTTGCTCCAGTTCGACTCGGTGTCGAACCACCGGCGGACCACGAACGTGGCGGCGTCGATCTCGTGGACCGAGTGGGTCTCCATCTGCGACACCCACACCGTCCGCCCGTCGCACCGGAACGCCGCCTCGACCGCGCCGTGGTCCCCGAGCGAGATCGTGGCGAGCTCCTCGCCGTACGGCAGGGCGTACACCCCGACCGACGGCGGGCCGTCGAGGAACGTGACCCACACCTCGGTCCCGTCGGGCGACACCGCGATCCCCTTCGGCTGGGGCCCGCACCGGAACACGGCGAGCGGCTCGACCACCTGGCCGGGCCAGTCGGGGAGGGGCAATCGGGCGAGGGGCTGGGATCCGGCGCGGCCGACCCGCGGCCCGACGACGGCGGCGGCGCCGATCCCGGCGAGCAGCCGGCGCCGGTCGACCACTACGGCTCGGGTTTGGCGCGGTGCTTGACCCGCTCGTCGATCATCTGCTCGCGCTGGCGGCGGCGGCGGGCGGCCTCGGCGGCGCCGAACTTCTCCGCCTCGGCGGCCTCGATCCGATCGAGGGCGGTCGACACCTTGGCCGCTCCGTCGAACGGCGGGGCCTGGACCGTGGGATCGCGCGGCGCGGGATCGACCACCAGCGGCGGCGCCGGGCGGGTCGGCGGGGACAGGACGGCGGTGAGCCCGAGGGCCGCGAGGGCGAACAGCGCGGTGAACGCGGCGGCGAACAAGGCGTATCGGTAGGCAGGTCGCACGGCGTCCGGATAACCCGGGAGGACGGCGGCGGGCGAAGATGCGCGCGCATGCGCGGTGCGCGCGCGCGCATCCGGGATCGGCCGAACCGCGAGGTTCGCGCGTTCGGTCGGTGGGCACGCGGGTTGCGGCGGACCGGGCCAGGGCATCCACAGGGGGATCGAGAATGCTGACGACGACGATGATGCTGGG
>JBEBJW010001280.1:0-2634 GCA_040079715.1 Myxococcota bacterium
CGGTCCCCTCCCCGCCCGCCGCCCGGTACCGATCCCACTCGGACGCGGTCGATTGCATGGGCTGATCGGTGAACGCGGCGACCGAGCCGACGAACCGCGGCATCGGAAACTCGTGGCACCCGCGGCACGCCGTCCCGTCGGTCAAGCCGGGGTCGCGGACGACCTCGTGCGCGGCCCAGTCGACGTCCCCGCGGGTCCCCCGGATCGGCCCGCCGTCCGGGGCGTGGCACGCGACGCAGGTGACGCCCTCGGCGGCGCGGGGCTCGGGCAGGCGGGTCGGCGCGGGCCCGAACCTGAGCCGTCGCGGATCCTGCCGGGCGTACCACGGGAGGTTCGCGACCACCTCGGCGCGCATCTCCGGCAGCGGGGCGTGGCACGACGCGCACCACGGCTGGGGCTCGGCCGCGAACCCGGCCGCAAACAGGGGCGAGGTCCACGCCGACCGGTGGCCGCTGTCCGCCCACCGCGCCGCCTGTTCGGGGTGACACCCGGCGCAGTCCGCCGCCGACGGCAGCCCGACCGCGTCGATCGGGGTCGACCAGCGCGGCGCCCACCCGACCGCGACCGCGAGCCCCACGGACAGCACCGGCGGGGCGCCCACGTCAGGATCCCCGACAGATCCACTGGCGGCTGAACTTGCACCCGCCCGGTTCGCCGCACTCGTCGACCCGGACGCCGTACGACCAGCCCTCCCACGACCGGATCCGCCCGTCGTCGGTCCAGCTCGGCACCAGCAGCGTCTCGTGGACCCCGTGGATCACCGGGGCGTTCGATCCCGGCTCCATCGCCGGCGCGTGGTCGTCGTCTTCGGTGACGGTGGCGAGCAGGGCCTGGAGCCGACCGTCCGACCACACGAACGTCCAGTCGGTGTCGCGGATCGTGGTGGTCCGCTCGTCGAACCGCTCGTGGGTTTGGACGAACCCGCTGGTGGGCGCGGTGGGCGGCCCGTCGAGCCGGAACACGCTCCACTCCCGGCCGCTCCAGTAGATCGCCTCCTCGGGGGCCGGCGGGTCGGTCCGGCCGGTCTTCGCCTCGAGGAACCCGACCGTGTCGGTTCGCAGGAGGTGCGGCACGGCGTCGAAGTCCCACGCGCCGTCCGGCTTCGGGAACGACCGCGTGGGATCCGCCCGGTACCCGGTGGTGGTGGCGGCCTTCAGCTGGTCGCGGATCGCGCGGATCCCGAGCACCCGGCCGATCTTCGCGTCGACGTCGGCCGGCGCGGGCGGTGGGTCGGTCTCGGTGCAAGTGTACCGGGTGGACGCGTACGGGCTGGTGAACCCGCCGGCGGCGAACTGCCGGGCCACCGCGACCCGGTCGGCGATCCAGTGCTTCGCCACCGCGAGCTTCGCTGCCTCGCGGGCGGGCTCGTACGGCACGTCGCTGTCGACGTCGACCAGCACGTCGGACAGGCAGGTGTCGTGGTAGGTCTTGCCGGGCGTCACCGAGTCGACGCGGATCCGGACGCCGTCGAATCCGGCGGTCACCGGCACCGCCACGGTCTGCCAGCCCATCGTCCGGGTGAGGGAGGCCTTGGCGGTGGCGACGACCCGGTCTCCGTCGGTGACCTCGATCGTCACGTCCTTCGGAGCGGCGTTGGCGGCGAGCAGCACCTCGGACTTCTGGTACCCGTTGCGGATCCGCAGCTGGAGCGCCCGGGCCTTCGCGACCCGGGACAGCGGGAGCGCGAGCCACTGCCCGACGCCGTCCCCCTCGACCCCCTCGACCCACGCGGTGGCGGCGTTGCCGTCGAGCACGTAGGTCGGGTGGTAGTTCTCCTCGAACTTGTTCCAGTTGCTCGCCAGGTGGGACGACGCGTCCGCCCGCGGCGAGCGGAGCGGGTCCCAGGTCGGCTCGGCGGCGGAGGCGGTGGACGCAGCGGCGAACACGAGCGCAGGTACGAGCATCTTCAGCAGATAACCGGGTTCACTCCACCCACAACGTCAGCGTGTAGTCGGTCGGCGGACCGTCGAGCCCGGCGACGAGGATCGAGGTGGAGTCGGCGCCGAGCTTCTGGATCAGCACCCCGCCGCCGTCGTCCACCAGCCAGGTCTGGGATCCGGGGTCGAACAGGCCGAGATCGAGGTCCGTGTTCCCGGACCACCGGAGCTCGAGGTGGAGCCGTCCGGGGTCGAACAGCTGGATCAGCCCGTAGTCCACGTCCCCGGTGTAGGTCTGGCCGTTGTTCGACGCGCGGTCGATCCGGCCGCAGAACGTCCGCGGCGCGTCGAGCACGAGGCCGACCGACGAGAACTCGGTCTCGTCGCGGCCGTCGTCCGGCTCGATCGACACCGCCGAGCACCCCGGCGCGTCGACCGGCTCGCCGGAGTCGAACCACGGCGCGTCGTACGACGGCGGGTACCCGATGAAGCAGCCGCTCGCCCCGAGCCCGAGCCACGGGATCCACCCGATCCGACCCATCGCGTCCATCTTCGCCCTCACAGCCGCACCGACGGCCCGGTCCGCACCGAGAACACCGGCGCGATCCCCCGGTACGACGGCCCGGCGAGCAGCGGCAGCGCCGGCGCGATCAGCACCCCTGCCTGGCCGGACACCGTCCACGCGAGCACCCCCTTCCCCACGTCCACCCCGGCCCGGACCGACGGCAGCGGCGCCATCCCGAGCGGGCGGGCGCTG
>JBEBJW010001281.1:0-2631 GCA_040079715.1 Myxococcota bacterium
CCGTCGAGGTCGCCGTCGAGCCTGCCGAAGTCGACCCCGGCGTCGTCTCGATGGCCCAGGTCGACGCCGACCGACCAGTCGATCGGGTCGTCGTACGGGGAGAGCACGAGCATCCAGGTCACGTCGTACGGGGCGAGGCTGTGGATCCAGCCGCCGACGAGCTCCTCGATCCCGTCACCGTTCAGGTCGGCGATCGCGGCCTGGGCGTGCCCGTTGACCTGAGTGAACGCCTCTGGGCTCTGGACGGCATTGCCGTGGAGCGGCCCGCGCAGGATCCGGCTGTACAGCCAGTCCCCGTAGATGGCCTCGCCGATGCCGTCGCCGTCGAGATCGCCGGTCGACTCGAACCACATCGGCGCAGTGCCGCCGATCGAGGCGAACCCGACCTCGTCGCCTTCGTGGAGGTGGGTGCCTCGGGGCTGCTGGAGCGGCCAGACGGTGGTGTCGCGGCCACATCCACCCTCGATCCCCATCGCCACGGCGTCTCTGCCCGGGGCCAGGTGATCGCGCAGGACGGACGCGGCGATCGACTCGGCGCACCCGCTCATGTCACCGAGCCAGGTGACGTCGGGACTGGCGTCTGCCGCGTACGCGCCGGCGATCCGCCCGGAGAACGGGCCGTGGTGGATCCATGCGGTCTGGCAGCAGCTCTGGAACAGGACGTCCTCGTGTCCGTCCCCGTCGGCGTCGAACCCAGCGGCGCCGACCCGGCCGCCATCGTCCACGTACGCGTCGGCACCCGCGCCGGGTTCGAGCGCGCGGCCGAGCAGCGGTCCGAGGCGCAGCTCGGTCGGGAACCACAGATCGAGGTGGCCGTCGTCGTCGACATCGCCAGCGAGCTGCACCGAGCCGAGTTGATCGGCGTAGGTGGAGCGCCCGTCCCACAGGTCTAGCACGGCGTGCTCACCGCGTGGGATCGAGCCCGGTACCAGGAACGTCAATGGGTAGTGCGGGTACAGGTCGCCGCGGGTCGACACCAGCAGGACGGACGCGTCGTCCCCGTGGGTGGGTACCACCCCCACGCCCCCGATGGTGAGCCACATGCCGGGTAGCCCGGTGACCCGAGCGCTCGGCGGGAGCTCGGCGCCGCGATCCGACGGCGCGGCGCCCGAGTCCTCGGGGCTCGAGTCCCCCGACGGGATCGCCGGGGAGGCGGGGTCCGCAGGGGCCGTGCACCCGGCCAGCGACAAGGTCACCACCATGTCCGCACCCACCGTCGCTGCAGGATCGCTCGGTTCGAACTGGAGCGCAACCGAGGACCGCCCGCGGTTGGCCGCCATCCCTCGGGTCCCTCACCGGAACCGGTGGCGGACCCGCTCCCCCGAGGTCGATCAGCCGAGGTCGCTCGGCGCCCCACCGGCCGCGCCGAACGTGTCCACCTCCACCCCGAACCCCTGGAGCATCGTCAGGTACAGATCCGCGATCGGCCGGTCCGCCTCGAGCTTCAGGTGGCGCCCCGGCAGGTGCAGCCCGTTGCCCGACCCCGCCAACAACACCGGCAGGTTCCGGTGGGTGTGCGCGTTGCCGTCCTGGATCTCCGACGACCAGTACGCGAGACACGAATCCAGCAGCGCGCCCTCGCCGTCCGGGGTGTCCGCCAGCCGCTGGACCAGCCCCGCGAACTGCTCGACCTCCCACGCGCCGATCTTCACCAGGTCTGCCAGGAGCTGGGCCTGCCCCTGGTGGTGCGACGTCGCGTGGTGCGAGCCCGGCACCCCGATGAAGTCGTACGTCTGGTTCGACGCCGCCTCCCCGATCATGAACGTCACGATCCGAGACAGATCGCACTGCAACGCCAGCACCATCAGGTCGTGCATCACCCCCACGTGCTCGGGGTACGACCCGACCGGCCCCGGCGGGTCCCCCGACGCGCACGCCCCGCCGCCGAGCGAGCCCGCCCGGACCTCGACCTCCCGGACCGCGGTCAGGTACTGGTCGAGCTTCGCCCGATCGTCGGTCCCGAGCCGGAGCGACAGCGTGGTCGCGTCCGCCGCCACCTGGTCGAGGATGCTCGCCCGCGACACCGCCCGCAGCGCCTTGGTCGCCGGGTCGAGCCCCTGGTCCACCCCGAACAGCCGCTCGAACAGCAGCCGCGGGTCAGCAGCCCTCGGCAGCGGGGTCGTCGGGCCCGCCCACGCCACGTTCCGGGTGTACGCGCACGAGTACCCGGCGGTGCAGTCGCCGGTGTTCCCCCCGGGCTGGATCCCGACCTGGAGCGACGGGAACAGCGACTCGTGCCCCTTCGCGTTCGCCGCCACCTGGTCGCACGAGATGCCGTTCGCGATGTCGGCGCCGGTGGTCCGGCGGATCGGCACGCAGGTCAGGAAGCTGCCGGTGCCGCGCGCGTGGTCCCCGGCCACCGCGTCCTCGGCCTGGAGGTTCGACAGGCCGGACAGCAGGCTGACGTGCGGCTGGACCGGCGCCAACGGGGCGGTGATGTCCTTCAGGTCGTAGCCCTCGCCCTCGCGATCCGGGGTGAACCACTCGACTTGGATCCCGTTCGGGACGTAGTAGAACAACAGGCGGGTCGGCGCGGTCACCGCCTCGCCCCAGCTCGACCGCGGCAGCGCCGACGGCAACAGCGGCAGCGCCACCGTCGCGGTCGCCCCGCGGAGCCAACGCCGACGCGAC
>JBEBJW010001282.1:0-2629 GCA_040079715.1 Myxococcota bacterium
AGGTGCAGACCCTTAGCGCGCTCGGGGTCGAGTCGATCAGCAAGTTCGGATCGGTTCGGATGAAGGCGAGATGATTCGCGACACGGGGTGATTCGGCCCATTCGGTTGCAGAAAAACGGGTGGACGTTACCGAGGAGCCGAACGCTCGCCGCGCGTGTGTGTGCGCAGTCGGCTGCATTCGTTCGGAGTAGGATGTCCATTGAGGCAACGGTACTGTCCACAGTGGTGGACCAGCACCGAACCCGGCTTCTCGCCGACTGGCGACGGGAACTGGGAACGTACGGGCGGACGGTCGCGTCCGACGCCGATCGACTGACGGGTGAGGTGGTGGAGCGCCTGGCGCAAGCGCTCCGCGTCGGGCTCGATCCACGGTCGCCGGGGTATCGGCCACTGCTCGAGCTGTTGGACGAAACGTCACATTCGTGGGCCTTGAAAGGTCTCACCACCGCCGACACTGCGACGTTCGTGTTTTCGATGAAACGGCCGCTGTTCGAGCTGCTGCGGGAGGCGCTCGGGGATCAGCCGGATCGGCTGGCCGAGGAGAGCTGGGTCACCACCCGGCTGATCGACGCGCTCGGGCTCCACACCGTGGGCGTCCACCAGCGGGCCCGCGAGGAGGTGATCCGCCGCCAGGAGCAGGAGCTGATGGAGCTGTCGACCCCGGTGGTCAAGCTGTGGGACGGGATCCTCGCGTTGCCGGTGATCGGCACGCTCGACAGCGCGCGGAGCCAGCAGATGATGGAGCTCCTGCTCCAGCGGATCGTCGACACCGGGTCCCAGATCGCGATCATCGACATCACCGGGGTGCCCACGGTCGACACGCTCGTCGCCCAGCACCTGCTGAAGACGGTCACCGCGATCCGCCTGATGGGCGCCGAGTGCATCGTGAGCGGGATCCGGCCGCAGATCGCGCAGACGATCGTCCACCTCGGGATCGACCTGCAGGGGGTGGCGACCCGGGCCTCGCTCGCCGACGCGCTCGCGCTCGCGCTCCGCCGCACCGGCGTCACCGTCGGGCGGACCTGACGGTGGAGCAACGGATCCCGGTCCTGCGGATGGGGGCGTTCCTGCTGGTCACGATCCAGGTGGACCTGTCGGATCGGTCGGCGCTGGCCCTCCAGGACGATCTGACCGCCCGGATCGAGGCGACGGGCGCGCGCGGCGTGCTGCTCGACATCTCCGCTCTCGAGATGGTCGACTCGTTCATCGGGCGGGTGATCTCGGACATCTCCTCGATGTCCCGGATCCTCGGCGCCCGCACCGTGGTGGTCGGGATGCAGCCGGCGGTCGCGATCACGCTGGTCGAGCTCGGGTTGACCCTGCCGACGGTCCGGACGGCGCTGGATGTGGAGCGCGGGATGGGCGTGCTCCGGATCGAGCTCGACGCCGAGGACTCCGTTGCAGGCCGATGAGCGCGCGGTGCCCCTCGTGACCGAGCAGGACGTCGTGCTGTGTCGCCAGGTGGTCCGCAAGCTCGCCCAGGATCTCCGGTTCGGGCTCGTCGATCAGACCAAGCTCGTGACGGCGACCAGCGAGCTGGCGCGCAACACGGTGATCTACGGGGGCGGCGGAGCGATGCAGTGGGTGACCCTCGCCGATGGCGCCCGCGCTGGGATCCGCCTGACGTTCGAGGATCACGGGCCGGGGATCGCGGACCTGAAGCTCGCGATGACCGACGGGTGGACCTCCGGCAGCGGCCTCGGGATGGGCTTGTCCGGCGCGAAGCGGCTGGTGCACGAGTTCGAGATCGACACCGCCGTGGACCGCGGGACCCGGGTGACCATCACCCGGTGGAGGTAGCGGTGAGCCTCCGCATCCCGGTCCACGAGGCGTCGCAGATCGGGCAGGTGCGCCGGGAGGCCATCGCGATCGCTGCCGCGGCCGGCCTCGACCCGACCTCCGTCGGTCGAGCCGCGTTGATCGCGACCGAGCTCGCGACGAACCTCGTCCGGCACGCCGTTCGGGGCGAGATCCACGCCGCGACGGTCGACGGGGGGATCGAGCTGCTGGCGATCGACGGTGGCCCCGGTACGGACGATGTCGACGCCTGGTTCCGCGACGGCTACTCGACGTTCGGCTCGTCGGGGATCGGCCTCGGGGCGATCCGCCGCCAGTCCGATGCGTTCGACGCCTATTCTCGCGCCGGGATCGGGACGGTGGTCCTGTCTCGGGTCGGCGCTCAGCGCGGCGATGCACTGGTGGTCGGCGCGGTGGAGGTCCCGTACCCCGGGGAGGTGGTGTCCGGCGACGCGTGGCGCTTCGCGGCGGCGGACGGTGAAGCATCGATCCTGATGGTCGACGGGTTGGGTCACGGTGCGGGTGCGGCGGACGCTGCAGCGATCGCGGTGGGCGCGTTCGACGGCTGCCCGTTCCGGTCGCCTGCGGCGCTGTTGGCGGAGCTCCACCCGGTGATGATCGGCTCGCGCGGCGGAGCGGCGTCGATCGCGCGCCTCGACCCGAGCGCGGGTACGATCCGGTTCGCGGGGGTCGGCAATGTTTGTGGGTGGATCACGAGCCGGGGGGCGACCCGCGGCATGATGGCATACAACGGGACACTGGGGTTGGCGATGCCGAGGGTCCGCGATCTGGAATTCACCTTCGCCCCGGACTTCGTCGGGCGAAGCTGAAT
>JBEBJW010001283.1:0-2628 GCA_040079715.1 Myxococcota bacterium
CTCGACGACACCCTCGTCCCCGGCGACGAGGTCACGGTGTTCGACGCCGACGGCGCCGAGCTCGACGCCCTGTCGGTGATCGAGCCCGACGCCGACCTGTCCGAAGACGACGCCAGCAGCCGGTACGCCGGCTGCTCGCCGCCGATGGAGTAACCGTGGCACGCATGGCGCTGTTCATGGTTGCTGGCCTCACCGGCCTCACCGCACTCACCGGCTGTGACGCAGGCGAGCTGCTGCCGCTGGTCGACGATCACGGCGCGCTCGCGGGGTCGTACGACCCGGCGACCGGCGCATTGGCCGTCGCCTTCGACGGGGCGGCGGTCGACACCCCGTCCGAGCGGGCGATCCTGATCGACGGAGAGGCGGCGCTCGAGCGGCCGCTGGTCCCGGGCGACGAGCTCGCGGTGCTCGACGACGTCGGCGCGCCGACCGCGTGGTTCACGGTCGCCGAGGCGGACCTCGGGTTGACCGAAGACGACGCGTCGAGCCGCTACGCGTGGTGCTACAACTGAGGGAGGGGCCCCCGCACGACGAGCCCGGGGAGTCCGAGGACCCGGCGCGCCCCGGGGCGGGCCGCCGGGACCCACCCGTCGAACGGCCGCTGGGGCTCGCCGGTGCGGATCGCCGCCACCTCCGCCCGGTGCAGGTCGATCCACCACGCGCCGTAGCCCCGGACGGACGCGCGCGCGAGGTGCAGGTCAGCCTCCGCGAGCGCCCCGCGTCGGGCCGCGCACACCGCGGCGACGGCGTGGGCCCGGGCCAGGTGGATCGGCGGGTCCCGGCGTGCGAGCACCGCGGCGGCGCGCGCCTCCGCGCCGGCGTCGTCGCCTCGCCTGAGCAGGACCTCGGCCCGGGTGAGGTCGACCACCGACCAGTGGAGCGGCGCCGCCCCGGGCGGGGCGGTCACCCGGAGCACGCCGTCTTCGTCGCCGACGCCGAGCAGCAGCTCGGCCAGCCAATCGACCGCGCTCGCGGTGTTCGCCTCCGTGCGACGCGCCCGGTCCACCGCCTGCTCGGCGAGCCCGAGGCCCGCCCCCGGCCCGTCGGCCGCCGCCGCGAGCGCCGACCGGTGCATCGCCGCGAACATCGCCCCGTCCGGGGTCGCCGGCTCGATCGCCGCCGCCTCGGCCAGCCAGGCGAGCGCCTCGGGGGCGTCGAGGTGGTGGAGCTGCCACGCGCATTGGCGCAGCAACGACAGGTACAGCTCCCCGAAGCTCGACGACCGGAGCGCGTCGAGGGCGAGGTGCGCGTGCCGGCGCGCGTCGTCGATCCGGAGCTGCTGGTAGGCGGCGACGAGCAGGGACCCGTGCACGTTCGCCACCAGGGTCGCGCGCGGCCGGAACCGCTCGATCGCGGCCAGCAGCTCGGCCCCGATCCGCGCCACGTCGTCCCACCGGAACGCGAGCCGGGCGGCGAACAGCTGGAGCTCGCGCACGTCGGCCAGGACCTCCGGCGACGCGGTCGGCTCGGTCTCGGCGAGCACCGCCCGGGCGCGGGCGTCGGCGGCGTCCGGATCACGCCACCCGAGCACGCCGACCCACCCGGTGTGGATCCGGATCCGGAGCGCCGCCCGGGCGCCGGCGGGAACGTCCGGCAGCGCGGCCTCGGCGGCCTCGAGCCACGGCGCGGCGGCCCCCCAGTCGTTCTGGCGGGTCGCGCCGACCGCGCGGGCGAGCAGCGCGATCGCCCGGAGCGTGGGCTCCTCTGGCACCTCCAACCGGTCGATCGGCCACCACCCGCCGGTGACCAGCCACCGGACGAGGTGGAACCGGAGCGCTGGGTCCGGGCCGGCGGCGACCGCGGCCTCGACCGCGCCCCGCAGCCGCGCGTCCGACGACGATCGGGCGAGCCCCAGCACGACCACCGCCCGCCGATCCGCCGGCAGGGCCGCCGCGTGCCGGGCGAGCTGGAGGTGGACCTCGGCCCCGATCGCGAACCGCGGCGCCCCCGCGTCGACCCACCGCGCCGGGTCGTCGAACACCTGCCGGGTCTCGGCCTCGACCCACCCGACCAGCCGGTCGAGCGCGCCGGGGTCGCGGTCGGGGACGAACGCCCGCAGCACCTCGAGCACCCGGTACCACGCGGTCGCGCCCTGGAGCTCGACGTTCAGCCAGGACGCGTCGATGATCCGCTCGAACACAGCGTCCGGCTGGTCCCCACCGATCGCGATCCGCGCCGCCTGGTCGTCGAACCGGCCGTCGAGGGTCGCGAGGGCCGCGAGCCCGGCCCGGTCGACGTCGGTGAGCAACCCCCACGACGTCGCCGCGACCGACGCGAACGACAGCGCCGTCCCCGGGAGCGCGAGGTGGAGGAGCCCTGCGCGGCTCGACCGGCCGGCGTGGGCCGCGACGATCTCCACCGCCAGCGGCAGGCGCTCGCTGACCCGGATCAGCTCGTCCGCCACGTCGGGCTCGATCGGCGCGACCGCCCGGGCCGCGAGCAGGGCCCGGGCGTCGGCGTCGTCGAGCGGGGGCACCACGAACCGCTCCTCGCCGTACACCCCGAGCGGGACCCGGGACGTCACCAGCAGCCGCAGCTCGGGGGCGTCGTCGAGCCACTGGGCGACCAGCGGACCGAGCCGGTCCACCCCCTCGGCGTTGTCGACCACCACCAGCGCCGGCCCGAGGG
>JBEBJW010001284.1:0-2623 GCA_040079715.1 Myxococcota bacterium
GCGTCGGCGTCCGCGTCGGCGGCGACATCGGCCGCGTCGGCGCCCGAGCCCTCGTCGGCGGCGTCGTCGCCCGGTCGGTTCACGTTCTGGGCAGACAAGGTGCCGCAGCCAGACAGCAAGAGCACGGTCAGCGTGGGGAGCCGCATCGTGGTGACCCTCGGAGGGCCCCGATTCTATCCGGTGCGGGCGGTGGACGTCTCGGATTTCGCCGAGGTGCGCACCGGATCGGACCGGTTACAGGCCGGAGGTGAAGATCGGCATCGACTTCGGCACCACCAACTCGGCGGTCGCGGTGGTGGCGGCGGACGGGCGTCCGGCGATCCTCGAGCTCGTGCCCGGCGAGCGGTTCCAGCGGACCGTGATCCACGGCGGGGACGACGGGCGGCTGACGTTCGGCAACGCCGCGTTCACCCGGTACCTCGAGTCGGACCTCACCGGGCGGTTCATCCGGTCGATCAAGGCGTTCCTCCCGCACGACGTCCCGAAGACCACCCTCGCCGGCCGGCGGTACGCGTTCACCGATCTGGTCACCGCGTACCTCCGGTACCTGGTGCAGTCTGCGGAGCAGGTCACCGGCGAGACCGTCACCGACGTGGTCGTCGGCCGGCCGGTCCGGTTCCACGCCGATCCGGACAAGGATCGCGCGGCCCTCGCCCGGCTCCAGGCGTCGATCGCCGACGCCGGCCTCGCGCGGTGCACGCTGCAGCTCGAGCCGGTCGCCGCGGCCCACCGGTACGAGTTCGGGCTCACCACCGACCGGACGGTGCTGGTCGGCGACTTCGGCGGCGGCACCTCCGACTTCGCGATCCTCCGGGTCGGCCCCAGCCGGGTCGCCGGCGACCGCCTGCGCGACGTGCTCGGCACCTCCGGCGTCGCCCGGGCGGGCGACGCGCTCGACGCCCGGTTCATGGACACGTTCCTGATGGAGTACTTCGGCCGCGGGGCCACCTGGCGGAACCGGCACGGCGAGATGGCGCCGTGGTGGCACCCGGTCCAGAACCAGATCCGGCGCCTGTACTACCTGCACCTGCTGCGGGACCGCTCGCTCGACGAGGGCCTCCAGCGGATCGAGCCGCGGATGAGCGACCCGACGGTGATCCGACGGATCCGGCGCCTCGTGTTCGACGACCTCGGGTACCCGATGGCGTACGCGATCGAGGCCTGCAAGCGCGAGCTGTCCGACACCGACGCCACCACGTTCCGGTTCGGCGAGTTCCACTCCCCCACCCTCGACATCGAGCACCCGGTCGATCTCCGCGGGTTCGCCGACGGGTGCGCCGAGCTGCTCGACGCGTACCGCCGCGCGATCCACGAGGTGGTCGAGGTCGCCGGCCTCGGGATCGACCGGATCGACGACGTGTTCCTGACCGGCGGCACCTCGCAGCTCCCGTTCATCCGGGGGCTGTTCGCCGACCTGTTCGGCGCGGACAAGCTCCGCACCGCCGACTCGTTCACCAGCGTGTGCGAGGGCCTCGCGCTGTCCGCCTGACGCGGGCGTCCCGGCGATCCCAGCCGGACGGGTCAGGGCGGGGTCATCCGCCGCCACGACTCGACCGTCACCGCCACCTCCTCCGGCGCCGGGGTGGTCCCCTCGTCGAGCGGGACCCCGCGCAGGACCGCGTCGACCGCCTGGAGCAGGTTCTGCTGGCGGATCGGGCTGCGGTCGCGACGGGCGGTCTTCAGCAGGCCCTGGGCGAGGTCCTGGCGGCCGAGGTCGGTCAGGGCTGTCGTCGTCGCCGGGCTCGCGACGAACCACAGGGTCGCGATCATCCCGTTGTCGTCGTTCTGCCGGCTCGATCGGCGGGTCCACCGCACCAGGGTGCGCTCCCAGGTGGTCGCGTTCGCCTCGGTCCGCGGCAGCTCCGGGATCCCGACCACCCCGCGGAGCGGCGCGACCCGCCCCGGCGCGAACCGCCACGCCCGGGCCAGCGCGGCGATCCCGACCTGCGGATCTTCCTCCAGCCGGAGCGCGGCCCGGGTCCGGACGATCACCGACCGGTGACCGAGCAGCGGGACCACCTTCCGGGTGTCGGGCCCGCGCAGGATCGCGTCCTCGTCGAGGACCACGGTGTAGTGCGTGTCTTCGTCGAGCGACAGCCGACGGAGCACGGCCGCCGGGTCGCCGCCGGCCGCGGCCAGCAGGTGGAGCCAGTCGATCGTCTGGTCCGGCTCGCCGAACACCGCCAGCACGTCGGCGAACGCGCCGTGGAGCTCCTCGTCGAGCGACCGCGGCACGCCGCCCGCCCGCGGCAGCACCGCCGCCAGCCGATCGATCACCAGCGCGGTCCGGCCGTCGACGCTGGCGAGGTCCTCCCCCGGGACGGCAAGCTCGGCCCCCGGGACCGCCCACGGCGGCGCGCCCCACGCGAGCCCGATCGACCACAGCCACCCGACCATCCGTCGAGTGTACCTCGGGTCCCGGCGGTCCTACCGGTCCTCGACCCCTGCCCGGAGCCGCTCGAGCGCCTGGTCCCACTGCGCCGCGATCGCGTCCAGCGACCGCCGGGCCTCGTCGAGCGACGTCGGCTCGACCGCCCACAGCTGCTCGCGTCCCCGCCGCACGCCGCGGACGAGCCCCGCGTCGGCCAGGACGTGGAGGTGCTTCGTCACCGCCTGGCGGCTG
>JBEBJW010001285.1:0-2623 GCA_040079715.1 Myxococcota bacterium
GGATCGGGGCGTCGGCGAGCAGGGCGCGGAGGACCTCGTCTGCCGGGCCGACCAGCGGCGGCCGCCCGGCGAGGATCGTGTACAGGACCGCCCCGAGCGCGAACACGTCGGCGGCGGAGGTCGCCGGCGCCCCGCGGGCCTGCTCCGGGGCCATGTAGGCCGGGGTGCCGAGGACCGCGCCGTCCGCGGTCCGGGCCGCGTCGGGGTCCGTCCACGGGCGGATCGGGGCGTCCCCGGTCGCGGGCTCCACCGGGTCGGCGCGGACGAGCCCCCAGTCCACCACGTACACTTCGCCGAACCGGCCGATCATCAGGTTCGCCGGCTTCAGGTCCCGATGGATCACCCCGCGGCCGTGGGCGTAGGCGATCGTCGCGCAGACCTGCTCGAACGCCGCGACCAGCCGGAACAGCGTCCAACCGTCCGGAGTCGTCGCGTGCGCGCGGTCGCGGGCGGCGTGCAGGTCGCGGATCACGTCCAGCAGGGTGCGGCCGCGGACCTCGGCCATCGTGAACCGCCGCCGCCCGTCCGGGGCGGTGTCGAGGCGGTACACCGGGACCACGCCGGGGTGCTGGAGCTGGGCGGTGGTGCGGGCCTCGGCCTCGAACCGGGCGACCGACGCCGGGTCGGTCGCGCGGAGGATCTTCGCCGCCACGGTCCGATCGAGCTCCGGGTCGTGGAGCCGCACGACGTCGCTCGACGCGCCGGCGCCCAGCGCGGGTCCCCCGGCAGCGGGTTCGCCGGTGGCCGGTTCGCGACGCCGGCTCAATCGTCGACCACGAGGACGTCGGCGGGTCGGGGCGCGACCACCCCGGCGTGGTGGTCGATCGGGAGGGCCCGGACGCCGTGCTCGCGGAGGCGGTCGCGCAGCCGCCGGAGGGTCACGTCCCACCGCTTGCGGGCCGACCGCCGCCACCGCTCCGGGTCCTCGGTCGGGGACCGCGGCCAGATCCGGCGGGCGATCCGGGTCCAGTGGACAGGCTCGCCGGCCCGGAGGACCTCTCCGAGGAGCAGGCCTTCTTTGCCGCGGATCCAGAACGCGCCGTCGACCTCGACCCCCTCGGGGACCACCCGGAACCGGAGGGGCGCGGCGGCGCCGAGGGTGGTGGCGACGGGGTCGTCGGGGTCGGCGGTCACCGACACCACGACCAGGGCGACGTCCGGACCGAGCCCGATCGTCGCGCCGGGGACGAGCGGGACGTCGTCGACCGGCGCGCCGTCGCAGGTCAGCCGTCCGTGGAGCGCGCGGAGGCACAGCCCGGCGCCGCGGTGGCTGACGAACGCGTGGGCCTCGGAGATCGCGGGGTGGTCGAGGCGGAGCGCCGCCGCCACCGCGCGCCCGACCAGGTCTCCGGCGGCGAGGCGGACTTCGGTGCCGTCCGGCAGCCGCACGACGACCACGCGACCTCCGCCGGGCAGTATCGCATCGCCCGTCCCGCGCGACGAGCACGGTCGTCCGGGTTGCAAGCAGGACAGGAGCCGCCGGGTGCTGGACCGGCGCCGCGCCTCCAGAGCGCGGTCGTCCCCGTCGCGCTGAACGTCGTCCGCGCCCGACCGGATCCCCGAAGCGCGCCCGAGGCGCCAGGGAACAGCGAGGAAGCGTCGGATCGCAGGGCGGCGCGCTTGGTGGGTCGCGAGTCAATCATCATACGCCATCGCCAGACCCGCGAGGAAAGCCACACGGCCGCTGACCAGCACGGAGACAACCATGCACGCCGATCACCCGAGCTCAGCAACCCGAACCGGCCGCCGGTGGTCTCGCGCCTGCTTCGGCGCTGCACTGCTCGGCCTGATGTTGGTCGCGAGCGACGACACGGCCCGCGGAGGCCCGCCGGTCGGGGTTTGCGCGGCCCAGCCCGGCGCGATGGACTTCTGCGCCACCAACCAATGCGGCCCGTGCGCGGTGGGGGAAGGGGACTGCGACCCGGGCCAGTGCGGTGCAGGCCTCACCTGCGTCGAAGAGGGTGCGGTCGATCACTGCAGGTCCACCGCCGGCTGCACCCCCGGCGCGATGGACTTCTGCGCGACGAGCGAGTGTGGCCCGTGCGCGGTCGGGGAAGGGGACTGCGACCCGGGCCAGTGCGAGGCGGGCCTCACCTGCGTCGAAGAGGGGGCAGTCGACCACTGCCGGACGGTCGCTGGATGCACCCCTGGCGCGATGGACTTCTGCGCGACGAGCGAGTGTGGCCCGTGCGCGGTGGGAGAAGGGGACTGCGACCCGGGCCAGTGCGAGGCGGGCCTCACCTGCGTCGAAGAGGGCGCGGTCGACCACTGCCGCTCCACCGCCGGCTGCACCCCGGGCGCGTCGGACTTCTGCGCGACGAGCGAGTGCGGCCCGTGCGCCGACGGCGAAGGCGACTGCGACCCGGGCCAGTGCGAGGCAGGTCTCACCTGCGTAGAAGAGGGCGCGGTCGACCACTGCCGCGCTGCCGGCGCGGGCGCCAGCAACCTCGAGGTCCGGCTCGGTGGCGTGTGGACGGGGGTGTGCTGTGACGGGCCGACGCTGGCGCTCTCGGATCGAGACTGCTTCTGGACCGAGTACGACCGGACGCTGACCGACCAGAACGCGGGCCTGAAGTTGGATTGCCCAGAGGGGAGCCCGACGTGTTGCACTCGCAGCCCGTCG
>JBEBJW010001286.1:0-2616 GCA_040079715.1 Myxococcota bacterium
GTCGGGCGGGAGGTGCGGGAGACGGTGCGCGATCCGCACGTGCTCGTGTTCCTGTTGTTCCCGATCGTGCTGTACCCGCTGCTGCTGTGGGCGAGCCTCCAGCTGTCGGCGGCAGACGAGGGCTGGCGAGACGCCCAGTCGTGGCGGATCGACGTCGACGGGCCGCCCGAGCTGGTCGACGCGGTGCTCGCCGACGACACGCGGGTCGACGCGGGCCCCGATCCGGCGGCCGCCCTCGACGACGGGCGGGTCGATCTGGTGGTCCGCACCGAGGTGACGACCGAGGACGGCGCGGATCGGTGGGCGACGGAGCTCCGGTACACCGCGACCCGGCCCCGATCGAACGCCGCCCGGCGAGCGGTCGAGGCGCGGCTCGGCCAGCTGCGCCAGCGTCGGCTCGCGCAGCGGGCCACCGCCGCCGGGTTGACCCCCGAGGCCCTCGACCCGTACGAGCTGCGGGTCGAGATCGGCGAGGGGTCGAAGAGCCTGCTCGGGTGGATCGCCGGGATGCTGGTGTCGACGCTGTTGCCCACGTCCCTGCTGCTGTCCGGGCTGTACCCGGCGATCGACATCGTGGTCGGCGAGCGGGATCGCGGGACGATCGAGACCACGCTGGTCAGCGCGTCGTCGTGGCGGGTGCTGGCGGTCGGGCGGGTCGTCGCCACGATCGGGTTCATGCTCGCGGGCGCGCTCGGCAACGCGATCGGCCTGTCGCTGACGGTCGGGTCGCTCGCGGTCGCGTTCACCCACGACGCGAGCGCGGTGTGGATCCCGCCGCTGTCCTCCCTCGAGGCCGTGCCGGCGGTCCTCGCCACCGCGGCGTTCGTCACCGGCGTGCTGTTCGTGGCCCTGCTGCCTGCGCGGACGTTCAAAGAGGGCGAGTGGCTCGGGTCGATCGTGATGATGGGCGCGTTGGCGCCGATCGTGGTCGCGATCGCGCCGCTGCTCGGGGGCGAGGCGTCCCTCGCGGTGCTCGCGCTGCCGATGGCCAACACCTCGGTCGCGCTGGCCCGGTCGATCGACGGGACGGCGCGGTGGGCGGACGTGGTGGTGCCGACCCTGGTGAACGGCGGGCTCGCGCTGGCGCTGCTGTGGTTCGCGGCGCGGGTGGTGTCGTCGGAGGACTGGCTGTACGGCGACCGGGTTCCGCGGTGGCTCGGGTGGATCCGGGGGAGGGCGCGATGACCGGGCCGGCGATCGAGGTGCGGGGGCTGGTGAAGCGGTTCGTGTCGCCGGTGGCGGTCACCGCGGTCGACGGGGTGTCGTTCGAGGTCCACCCGGGCGAGGTGTTCGGGCTGCTCGGCCCGAACGGTGCCGGGAAGACCACCACCCTCCGGATGCTGGCTACGTTGGTCAAGCCGGACGCCGGGACCGCGGTGCTGGCCGGCTGCGCCCTCGGGTCCGACCCGGCCGGGGTCCGGCGGGCGATCGGGTACCTGTCCGGCGCGACCGGCCTGTACGGCCGCCTGACCGCGCGCGAGCTGCTGGAGTACTTCGCCCGGATCCAGGGGGTCGCGGATCCGGCCGCGCGGGTCGCCGCGTCGATCGAGCGGTTCGGGATCGGTCCGTTCGCCGACCGGCGGTGCGAGCACCTGTCGACCGGGATGAAGCAGAAGGTCTCGATCGCCAGGGCGGCGATCCACGACCCCCCGATCCTGATCCTCGACGAGCCCACCTCCGGCCTCGACGTGCTGGTCGCCCAGACCGTGCTCGGGTTCGTCGAGGAGGTCCGGGCCGAAGGCCGCGCCGTCGTGTACTCGACCCACGTGATGAGCGAGGCCGAGCGCCTGTGCGACCGGATCGCGATCGTCCACCAGGGCCGGATCCTCGCGGTCGGCACGCTCGACGCGCTGCGGGCCTCGACCGGCGAGCGGTACCTCGAGGCGATCTTCATCGCCCTGGTCGACGGGGCCGCCCGGGAGACCGGGTGATCGCCGAGCTGTGGGTGCTGGTCGCGGGCGAGATCCGGATGCAGCTCCGCCAGCGGATGGCGGTGGTGATGTTCTTCGTGATGCCGCTGGTGGGCGTCCCGATGGGGCTGCTCGGGATCGACTCGTACCTCGGCACGATCGGCGAGGTCGAGGCGTTGACCCGGCCGGACCCGAAGCCGGGGGACCCGGGGAGCGGGCTGCCGGTCGCGGTGCCGCCCGAGGCGGTGGGGTGGATCGTCCCCGCGGACGGCCTGCGGGTGGTGCCGCCGTCCGAGGCCGACGCCGAGCTGACCCTCGACGGCCGGACCGCGGTGGTGCGGTTCTCACCGTCGTTCCGCTCGTCGGCGGCCCAGAAGCGGCTCGCGGGCGTGGTGGAGCGGCGGCAGCGCCAGCTCCGGAACGCGGCGCTCGACGCGGCGGGGATCCCGGCCCAGAAGGCCGACGGGCTGACCTGGCAGGCGACCGACACCGCGCCGCCCGGGCGGGTCGAGCTGTCCCGGGCCGGCGGGTGGATCACCCCGATGCTGCTGCTCCTGCTGCTCGCGAACGGGCTGTTCACCGCACTCGATCTGCTGACCGGCGAGCGGGAGCGGGGCACGCTCGAGACGCTGCTCGCCAGCCGGGCCGATCGGCGGGTGGTGCTCGGGGCCAAGGCGCTGGTGGTGCTGGGCGCGACCCTGACCAC
>JBEBJW010001287.1:0-2614 GCA_040079715.1 Myxococcota bacterium
TCGCGCTCGCCGGGCCGGCGGTGAACTTCGTGCTGGCCGGGATCGCGGGCTGGGGCTGGCTCGCGACCCACCACCCGCTGGTGTTGTCGCTGGTCCTCGGCAACCTGATGATGGGCCTGTTCAACCTGATCCCGGCGTTCCCGATGGACGGCGGGCGGGTCCTGCGCTCGCTGCTCGCCCGCTGGATGGGGTGGGAGTCGGCGAGCCGGCTGTCGATCAAGATCGGGCGGGTGTTCGCGTGGCTGTTCGTCGGGGTGGGGCTGTGGTCGCTGACGGCCTCGTACAACCCGAGCCTGCTGTTGGTGGGCGCGTTCCTCCACGTGGCGCTGAACGCCGAGAAGGCGCAGCTCGTGGCAGCGTTCTGGGAGAAGACGACCGGCAACCCGG
This sequence comes from Myxococcota bacterium, assembly GCA_040079715.1. Classification (GTDB taxonomy): domain Bacteria; phylum Myxococcota_A; class UBA796; order UBA796; genus JACKER01. The sequence continues at coordinate 388 of JBEBJW010001287.1, forward strand.
CGTGGTGGGATCGCGGGGACGGCAGCAAGCCCGCCGGTCTGGTCGTCCCGTAGGGCGGGCGCGCTGGGGGTCCACCGCATCGAGGCGGGCGAGCCCGCCGAGCGGGGACCGGTCGGACTGCGAGCACAACTCGAGCCGCTTGGAGTGAGCGTGAAGGTCTCGTCGTGGATCGCGGGGGCGGCGATTGCGCTGCCGGTGTGTGTCGGGTTGGGCGTGTCGGTGGGGGTGTCGGTCGCGGCGGCCCCGGACCGGTCGCCGGTGGCGGCGGCGTCGTCGCCGTCGTCGCGGACCTCGGCCGAGCCCACCGGCGGGCTGACCCCGGCGCCGTACGAGCGGGAGGTCGCGACGATCGTGGCCGAGATGCTCCAGCGGTACCACTACGACAAACACCCGATCGACGACGAGATGAGCGAGCGGTGGCTCGACAACTACCTCGACGCGCTCGACTACGGCCGGATGGTGTTCCTCCAGTCGGACATCGACGAGTTCGAGACCCACCGCGACACGCTCGACGACGACCTGCTCGCCAACCCGCCCCGGCTCGACGTGGCGATGGCGATCCACGAGCGGTACCGGCAGCGGATGCGGGAGCGGGCGCAGTTCGCGCTCGGCCTGCTCGGCAAGCCGCTCGACCTCGCGAACGACGAGGTGTTCCTGGTCGATCGCCACGATCAGGACCTCCCGTGGCCGGCCGACGCGGCGGCGGCGAACGAGCTGTGGCGCCAGCGGACCGAGGAGGAGGTCATCTCGGACCTCGTGGGCGGGCGGGACACCGAGCCCGAGATCCGCGATCGGCTCCACAAGCGGTACGACCGCCTGCTGAAGGGCCTCGAAGACACCGAGTCGACCGACGTGCTCGAGGTGTGGCTCGGCTCGTTGACCCGGGCGTACGACCCGCACAGCACCTGGTTCAAGCCGTCGTCGAACGACGACTTCGACATCGAGATCACGAACTCGGTCGAGGGGATCGGCGCGTCCCTGAGCGCGGACGGTGACTACACCACCGTCGCCGACGTGATCGCCGGCGGGCCTGCGTTCCGGGACGAGCGGCTGCGCAAGGAGGATCGGATCCTCGCGGTCGCGCAGGGCGGGGAGGACCCGGTCGACGTGGTCGGGATGCGGCTCGACAAGGTGGTCAAGCTGATCCGCGGCCCGAAGGGGTCGAAGGTGGTGCTGTCGATCGAGCACGCCGACAACACCCGCGAGGACCTCGAGCTCGTCCGTGACCAGGTCGTCCTCGAGGACAGCGCCGCGGAGGCGTCGGTCGAGCACGTCGGGTCGCACACGCTCGGGGTGGTGGATCTCCCGAGCTTCTACGTCGCGCCGGACAACAAGAAGAACGGCCGGCGCGCGTCGGAGGACATCAAGCGGGCGCTCGGGCAGCTCGAGCAGCAGGGCGTCGAGGGCGTGATCCTCGATCTGCGCGGCAACGGCGGCGGCTCGCTGATCGAGGCGATCGACGTGGCGGGCCTGTTCCTGCCGGCCGGCCCGGTGGTCCAGGTCCGCGACCGTGACGGCAAGATCGAGGCCCTGCACGACAGCGACCCGAACGTCGCGTGGGGCGGGCCGCTGATCGTGTTGACCGACGCGACCAGCGCCTCGGCGTCGGAGATCGTCGCCGGCGCGCTGCAGGACTATGGGCGGGCGGTGGTGGTCGGCGACGCGTCGACCCACGGCAAGGGCACGGTCCAGCAGGTGGCCCAGCTCACCCAGCAGCTGTCCGGCCGATACGACGACGACGTGGGCGGCGCGCTGAAGCTCACCGTCCAGAAGTTCTACCGGGTGTCCGGCGGATCGACCCAGACCAAGGGCGTCGAGGCGGACGTGGTGTTGCCGTCGCGGTGGGACGGGATCGACGTCCACGAGTCGGACCTCGACTACCACCTCCCGTGGGACCGGATCCCGCCGGCGCCGCACATCCGCACCGGGGACCCGTCGACGGTCCTCGCGGAGCTGCGGACGCGGTCCGAGGCGCGCCGGTCGACCAGCGAGGACTTCGCGAAGCTCGGGCGGATCGTGGCCGAGCAGCAGGCGCTGAACGACGAGAAGCAGGTCAGCCTCGTGCTCGACGCGCGGATCGCCGAGTACCAGGACCGCAAGGCGCGGACGGGGCTCGAGGACGACGCGCCGGACGACGACGAGAAGCTGACCGCCGACCAGCGCAAGGCGAAGGCCCGGAAGGCCGACTTCGTGCTCGACGAGGCGCTCGCGGTCCTGTCCGACTACG
>JBEBJW010001288.1:0-2605 GCA_040079715.1 Myxococcota bacterium
GCCCGACCGCGTGCTGCTTGACCGGGGTGGTGAGGTTGGCCCCGGCGAGGCCGAGGGCGCGCACCGCGTCGATCGCGCCCGCCTCGCGCCCGTCGGCGACCTCGAGCGCCACGTACACCGCGTCGATCCCGGCGGCGGCGAACCACGCGGTGTGGAGCGCCGGGGACCGACTGCGGCGCACCGGCCGACCGAGGACCGCGTAGGTCCGGGTGGCGCCGGAGATCACCCGACGATCCGGCGGGCGGCCTCCGCGTCGGCGCGGATCTGGGCGACCAACGCGTCGATCCCGTCGAACTTCTGCTCGCCCCGCAGCCGGTCGACCAGGCCGACCACGAGGGTGCGGCCGTACAGGTCGCCGGCGAAGTCGAACAGGTGGACCTCGAGCCGGACGGTCCGCCCGTCGAACGTCGGCCGCGACCCTAGGTTCGCGACGCCGCCGCGCCACGCCCCGTCGACCTCGGCCCGCACCGCGTACACCCCGTGGGGCGGGACGAGGCCGCCCTCGGGCACGAGGTTCGCGGTGGGGAACCCGATCGTCCGCCCGCGCTGGTCGCCGTGGATCACGGTCCCGACGAGCTCGTGCGGGTGGCCGAGGAGCCGCGCCGCCCCGGCCACGTCGCCGGCGGTGAGGGCCTCGCGGATCCGGGACGAGCTGACCGGAGCGTCGTCACCGGCGATCGCCCGCGCCTCGACCTCCTCGACCGGCACCCCGAGCACCTCGCGGAGGGTCGCCGCGGAGCCGGCCCGCGCCCGGCCGAACCGGAAGTCGTGCCCGACCACCAAGGCGCGCACGCCGAGGTGCTCGCCGAGGTGCCGCGCCGCGAACGCCTCGGGGGTCATCGCCGCGAGCGCGCGATCGAACGGCTGGATCACCATCGCGTCGAGCCCGGCGGCCTCGAGGTGGGCCCGCTTCCGGTCGAGCGACTGGATCCGCGGGATCCCGTTGTCCGGCCGGAGCACGTCGCGCGGAGCGGGGTCGAACGTCACCACCACCGCCGGGGCGCCGAGGGCGGCGGCGCGGGCGCGGGTCGCGTCGATCAGCGCGCGGTGCCCGAGGTGGACCCCGTCGAAGTTCCCGATCGTGACGACCGGACCGGTCCAGCCCGGCCGGCCATGCTGGCCCGAACCGCCCGCGGGGCCCGGATCGCGGTCGGTGGCGGGAGGCCAGTGTTCTGTGCCGCGGACGACGTTCACCGGTCCCCGGTAACTCGCGGACGGGCTAAGGTCGGCCATGGGGAGAGCGTCGTGACCCGTCGCCTGCTGGTCGTGGGGGGTGCGTGCGCGCTGATCCTGCTCGCCGGGATCGGACCCGGGTCCGCGCAGGCCGGCCTGTTCGGCTCCGACGCCCCCGGGCGGATCCCGGTGCCGGCGCAGGTGTTCCGGGCCGAGGTCGAGGACGTGACCGGCGTGGTCGTCGCGATCGACCGGGTCACGTTCGACGGCGAGGTCTACCTGTTCGGCACGGTCGGCAAGGCGACGGTCACCGTCCCGTTCGACCGCCTGGTCGAGGTCGCGGTGCGGACCGGACCGGACGAGGACCACCGGATCGCGGTCGCCACCACCTCCGACGGCGCGACGGTCGAGGTCGTGGTCGAGGCGGATCGCCCGCTGTACGGCCGGGCGGTGTTCGGGAACTACCGGATCGAGGCGTCGGACGTGCGGCGGGTGAAGCTCACGCCGTAGCTGGCTGCCGCGTCCCGGACGGGGGAGCGGTCCGCGCGAGCAGGGCGTCGATCGCGTCGACCGGGAGCCCGAGGGCGTGCCCGTGGGCCGACACGTCCGCCAGGTGGTGGCGCGTCTGGCCCCCGACCTTGGTGAAGTGGACCCCGAGGTACGTCTCGAGGTCGAGCGGGAGCACGCGGCGCCCGAGGCGGAGGATCGCGCGGATCGCGGCCGGCCCGGCGAACCGGAGCCACGCCGGCCGTCGGGTGTGGTGGCGCGCCTCGATCACCGCCGCCGCCTGGCCCACCCCGCGGAACGCGACCGCCAGCGCGTCGGACCCGAACGTGTCCCGGAACGACCACCCACCCGCCTTCAGCGCCGTGATGTACAGCGCCATCGCGATCGACCCGTACGACGAGGTCAGCGCGATCCCCTCGCGGACCGCGGACGGGAGCCCCCCGCGGTTCAGCACCTCGACGAACGCGGGCGCCGCCGTCCCTTCGAACGGGCACCGGGTCAGCGGCGGCAGCCAGTACGCGACCCCCGGCGCCGGGAACCGCGACTCGCCCGGCAGCGGCGCGAGGTACGCGATGAACGCGATGATCCCGGTGGTCAGCCTCACCGCGGGGTGGGCGGCCCGGATCACGTCGGTCGCCTCGGGGCCGGGCTCGAGCGCGACCACGTCGATCCCCGCCATCGCCTCGAGGAACGGGGCGAGCCACGGCCCGTCGAGCGCGTCGGACGGCACGGTCAGCAGGGCGAGGTCCGGCCGGAACGCGGCGACCTCGGCGTCGGTGCCGACCACCGGGGCGTCGAACGTGACGGGGGCGGGGTCCCCGCGGAGGGGGTACAGCCGGAACGGCCCGCGGTGCCGGTCCGGCTCGCGGACCCGGAACGCGATCTCCACCCCGGCCCGGTGGAGGTGGTACCCGAACACCTGGCC
>JBEBJW010001289.1:0-2604 GCA_040079715.1 Myxococcota bacterium
TCCCTCTCCGACGGATCCGACCTCGACCGAACGACGGCGCTGGACGGATCCGGCCCGGACGATGGCCTCGACGCGCTCGACGGCCGGCCCGTCGACGACGCGCGCGGCGAGGAGGCCCGATGACCGCCCGCGTCGATCGAGCGCCGGCTCGGGACCGTGATCCGGCGCCGCCCCGGACCCCGCGGCTCGCGCCGATCGTGGTGCCGGTCCAGTCGGGGTGCTGCCCGGACCACCCGCGGTGCCTGCTGTGCCCGCCTCCGCCGCCGGCGCCGAGCGCCGAGCTCGTCGAGGCGCTGGTCGAGCACTACCGCGACGGCGATCGACCGCTCCGGGTCGGGTTCTACGGCGGGGCCCCTCCCACCGATCCCCAGCTCGACGCGATCGGCGGCCTGCCGTTCGTCGCGCGGGTCCGGCCGGACCTGCTCGGGCGGGCCGACCTCGCGCGCCTCGTGGCCGCCGGCGCCGTCGGGATCGAGCTCGACGCCGCCACGTTCCACGATCCTGCGCTGAAGGCGATCGGCCGGCGGTACCGGGCCGCGCGGGTCCTGGAGCAGCTCGACGGGATCGCGGCCGCAGGGATCGCGCCCGGGATCGTGCTCGCGCCGGGGCTGCCGGGCACCTCCCACCTCGACGCGGTCGAGGACGCGCGGATCGCCGCGGCCCGGGTCCGGTTCGTCCGAATCCATCCGGTGCTCGTGCTCGACGGCTCGGGGCTCCAGCGCGCCCACCTCGACGGCACCTACGTCCCCCTCGGGCTCGGCGAGGCGGTCAGCACCTGCCGCGCGATGCTCGATCTGCTCCACGAGGCCGGGGTCGACGTGATCCGCGTCGGCCAGAACCCGGGCCCGGACGGCCTCGGGCGCGCGGTGGCCGGTCCTCGCCACCCGTCGCTCCGCCAGCTGTGCGATGCCCGACGGACCCTCGCCGTCCTCCACCGGTCGCTCGAGGGGACCGTGCGCGGCGCCCGCCTCGTGGTCCGCTGTCACCCCGCGGACGAGACCTCGGCCCGCGGACCGTTCAACCAGCACGTCCGCACCCTGCGGGCGACGTACGGGCTCGCCGCCCTGCGGGTCCGTCCGGATCCGTCGCTCGCGCGCGGGCAGTTCGTCATCGACGACGAGGGTGCGCCGTGAGGATGGTCCAATGAGCGACGTCCCGTTCGACCAAGATCCGTCCGGCGCGGGCGAACCGCGCTCCGGGGAGTTCCGGTGCGGGTACGTCGGCCTGTTCGGTCGACCGAACGCCGGCAAGTCCACGCTGCTCAACGCGGTGCTCGGAAACAAGCTCGCGATCACCAGCGCGAAGCCCCAGACCACCCGCAACCGGATCGCCGGGATCCACTCCGACGACGCGATGCAGGTGATCCTCGTCGACACGCCCGGCGTGCACGAGGCGTGGACCGAGCTGAACCGGAACATGGTCCAGCGGGCGATCGGCGCGATCGAGGACGTCGACGTGGTGTGCTGGATCGGCGACATGACGGTGCTCGCCGCCCGGGTCGAGCAGAACCAGCCGGTGCTCGACGCGGTGGACGAGGAGCTCGCGGCGCAGTTCCAGCGGTCCGGGCGGCCGGTCGTGTTCGTCGCGAACAAGGTCGACGTTGTGCCGTACCCGCTGATCCTGCCGGTGATCGACGCGATCCGGACCCGCCTGCCGATCGTGGCGGCGGTCCCCGCGTCGGCGCTGACCGGAGACGGCGTCCCGGTGCTGCTCGACGAGATCCGCCGCCAACTCCCGGTCGGCCCGCCGCTGTTCCCGCCGGACGAGTGGGCGCAGGTCAGCGAGCGATTCCTGGTGGCCGAGATCGTCCGCGAGAAGGTGTTCCACCTGACCGAGGAGGAGATCCCGTACGCCACCCACGTCGAGGTGCGGCTGTTCGACGAGACCCAGCGCGAGGAGCGCGGGATCGTCCGGATCTTCGCCGACGTGGTCGTCGAGCGCGAGTCGCAGAAGGGGATCGTGATCGGCAAGGGCGGCGAGATGCTCAAGCGGATCGGGACCCTCGCCCGCAAGGACCTGGTCGAGCTGCTCGGCTGCCGGGTGTACCTCGAGCTGCACGTGCGGGTCGAGAAGGACTGGACCCGGTCGCAGCGCGGCCTCCGACGGGTCGGGTTCACCGACGACCAGTAGCCCGCGCGGGGTATGGTGAACGGGAGGGAGGGATGATGCTCCTCGAAGCCCTGGCGTTCGCCGGCGGGCTCGTGGCCACCGCGGTGGTCGGGATCCCGATCGCCCGCGCCGCGAGCGCTCGACGGATCTGGGGTGCCGTCGCCCCGCGCGATCCCACCAGCCGGCGGACCCGGGTCGACGTGGTCCGCGCGTTCGCGCCCCTCGATCTGGGCGAAGACCCGGTCAAGTGGCCGTCCGAGCGCCAGTGGGACCTCAAGTCCACCCTCCAGCGGGCGGACTGGCCGTCGAAGACCTGGGGCGACGCGCACTTCGGTCGGGGCACCGCCGCCGACGCGGACGTGGAGGACCGCGGGTTCCACGCGATGGCGGCCCGCCACGCGGAGGTCGGTCCGGACGGCGCTCCGGCCCCGAAGATCCGCCCGCCGAAGCCCTCGAAGTCCGCGGGCCGGGAGTCGTTCAAGGCGACGCCCGCCG
>JBEBJW010001290.1:0-2599 GCA_040079715.1 Myxococcota bacterium
CCGGTACTTGTCGCGCAGCTCGGTCTGGCGGCTCCGGAGCTCGGTGTCGTCGCCCCCGATCCACACGCGCTCGGGGCGGGTCGACAACTCGAGCGGATCCCCCGACCACAGCACGAGGTCCGCGACCGCACCGACCGCGATCCGGCCGCGGTTCGGCTGGCCGAACACCCGCGCCGGGGTCTCGGTGATCGCGCGGATCGCGTCGTCGTGCGACAGGCCCTCGCGGACCGCGTTGCCGGCCGCCTGGCGCAGCGTCCGGACGTTGTGGGTCTCGGTGCCGGACATCAGGATCAGCGGCACCCCCGCGCGGGCGAGCAGCGCGGCGTTGTCAGGCCGGGTGTGGATCGCGTCGAACCCGGAGGGCCCGTACGCGGTCGGGTCGACGATCACCGGGATCTTCGCCGTCGCGAGCTGATCGGCGACCAACCAGGCCTCGGCGCCCCCGAGCACCACCAGATCGAGCCCGAGGTCGGCCTTCAGCCGCACCAGCGCCTCGAGATCGGACGACCGGTCTGCGCCGATCAGCACCGGCAGCTTGCCGTCCGCCACCGGCCGGAGCGCCTCGAGGTCCAGCCGGCTCGCGCCCGGGAAGTACGGTCGGCCCTGATCGTACAGCGCGGGGGTGCGGGCGTGCAGCCGCACGTCCGCCACGAGCTCGCGGATCTGGCGAATCCCGTCCGCCGACGAGCTCGTCGGCAGCGACATCGCCATCGCCGCGTCCCGATCGACCACCGCCGACGCCTGGGTCCCGCCGTGCAGCCGGACGAACGCCGCCTGCCCCGCGACGAACCCGCCGGTCGGCGCGGAGATCGCGCCGGTGATCCCGCCGAGGCGCTGGACCGGGATCACGGTCGACAGTGGATCGTAGGCGTCTGCCGCGACCAACGCCGCCCGGATCGGGTCGTCGGTCTGCGGATCGTCGTCGCGCGACGCCTGCTCGAGGCCGATCTCGACCAGCCCGAGCTGGGTCGGGACGGCGATCAACCCGGCGGTGAGGGTCTTGCCGTCCCCCGGAACGACCGTACAGGGTGCGCCCCGGTACGCGCCGCCGGCGAGCTCGGACACCGTCCCGACCGCCGTGATCGTCCCGTCGACCACCACCACCGTCCCGACCGCCGGCCCGGACGGACCCTGGACGGTCGCGCCGGTGATCGCCACGCACGCGGCCCTCGCCGCCGTCGCCAGCCAACCGATCGCGATCACGGGGTCACCTCCTGACCGAGGACGAAGTCGGACCACACCACCGGCCGCGCGCGGTCGTAGCGGAGGGCCCCGTCGACGAACACCAGCTCGGCATGCGCGTACACGCTGAACGGGTGGTGATCCCACACGACCAGATCGCCGCGCTTGCCGACCTCGAGGGTGCCGGTCTCGGCGTCGATCCCGAGCACCCAGGCCGGGTTCGCGGTGATCCATCGGAGCGCGGAGTCCTCACCCACGTCGATCCCGGCGTTCACCCCCGCGTAGTACGCCTTCGCCGCCTCTTGGTTCAGGCGCTGGATCCCGACCTCCGAGTCGGAGTGGATCACCGCCCGGACGCCGGCCTCGGCCAGCATCGCGGCGCCCTCGGGGATCGCGTCGTACGCTTCGAGCTTGAACCCCCACCAGTCGGCCCACACGCTGGCGGCGACGCCCTCGGCGGCGAGCACGTCGCGGATCTTGTACGACTCGGTGGCGTGGTGGAACGACCGCACCTGGAACCCGAACTCGTGCGACAGCTGGAGGAACGACAGCATGTCGTCGGCGCGGTAGCAGTGGACCTGGGGAAGGAACCGACCGGACAGGATCCCCGCCAGGGTCTCGGCGTCGAGGTCCCGGTCGGGCTCCTTGATCGGCGGCCCGGACATCTTCTTCGGCTTCTTGCCGGCGGTCTCCGCGGTCCGGGTCTGGTAGTCGGCCCACGACCGGACGTAGGCCTGTGCGGCGAGGAACGCCTCTCGCTGGCCGCGGAGGTTGCCCATCCGGGTCGACGGACCCGACTTTTCGCCGTACACCCGCTTCGGGTTCTCGCCGCACGCCATCTTGACCGTCTCGGGTGCGCCGGGGAACCGCATCGCGCGGCCGCCGCGGGCCGGGATCGACCGGACCACCACGCCGCGGCCCCCGATCAGGTTCGCCGAACCCGGCAGCAGCTCGAGCGAGGTGACCCCACCGGCGATCGCGAGCTCGAACCCGGGATCCTGCGGCCAGACCGAGTGCTCGGCCCACACGCCCGGGGTGGTCGGGGCGGTCGCTTCGTTGCCGTCTTCGTGCGCGCGGGCGCCGGGCGACGGGTACACCCCGAGGTGGGAGTGGGTGTCGATCACCCCCGGCGTGACGAACTTGCCGGTGGCGTCGACCACGGCGGCGCCGTCGACCGCGGGAGGCTCCCCCTCCCCCACCGCCCGGATCCGCCCGCCCTCGACCACGACGTATCCGGGCTCGAACCGCTGGCCCGCCGCGGTCAGCACCGTACCGCCGCGGACCACGACCGGACCGGCGTTGACCGGGACCTCCGGCTCGACCCGGACCAACCCGAGGGCCTCGAGCGCGCCGAGCGCCGTCGGCGCCAGCCCCGGAGCGGCGACAAGCGGGTGATCGGGTACACGGTGCCTTCGTC
>JBEBJW010001291.1:0-2594 GCA_040079715.1 Myxococcota bacterium
CGACGACGACGCGGACGGACTCGTCGACTGCGCCGACCCCGACTGCGGCGGCACCTGCACCGCCACCCCGCTCGGCGACGAGGACTGCGCGAACGGCGCCGACGACGATGGCGACTGGCTCGTCGACTGCGGCGACGACGACTGCGACCCGGTGTGCGACGCCGACGCCGACACGTTCGTCGCCCCGGCGTTCGGCGGCGACGACTGCGACGACCTCGACCCGGACGTCCACCCCGGCGCGGTCGAGGTCCCATACGACGGCGTCGACGGCGACTGCGACCCGACCACCCCGGACGACGACCTCGACGCGGACGGATTCGTCGCCGAGGCCGACTGCGACGACGCAGACGCCGCCACGTTCCCCGGCGCCCCCGAGACCTGCGGCGACGCCGCGATCAACGACTGCGACCACCCGGAGCTGACCCCGCCCCGGTCGGCCTGCTGGGGCGACCGACCGGCCGCCACCGCCGACGCCACGCTGCTCGGCACCTCGACCGACGACTGGACCGCCACCGCGGTCGCCGCGGCGGGCGACGTCGACAACGACGGCTACGCCGACCTGATCCTCGGCGCGTACGGGCAGGGCAACGACGCGACCGGCGCGGTGTACCTGGTCCACGGGCCGGTCACCGGCGACCTCGATCTCGCGCAGGCCGCGATCAAGTGGACCGGCGAGAGCGAGGACGACTGGGCCGGGTTCGCGGTCGCGGGCGGCCACGACCTGACCGGCGACGGCCACGAGGACGTGGTGATCGGCGCCCGGTACGACGACGCGACCGGCAACTCCGCCGGCGCGGTGTACGTCGCGCGCGCGATCGGCGAGGGCACGATCGAGCTGTCGCTCGTGACCGCGAAGATCTACGCCGAGGCCGAGTACGACTCGTGCGGCTACGCGGTCGCCTCCCCCGGCGACATCGACGGCGACGGCCGCGCCGACCTGCTGCTCGGCTCCCCCGAGGCCTCCCCGGCCGGCAACGCGTCCGGGATGGCCCACGCGGTGTACGGGCCGGTCGACGGCGCGGTCCAGCTGTCGGTCGCGACCACCCGGTTCGTCGGCGAGCACGAGCTCGACAAGACCGGCTGCGCGGTCGCGGGCGTCGGAGACGTCGACGGGGACGGCCAGGCCGATCTGCTCGTCGCGGCCTGCTTCTCCGACCGGAACGGCGAAGACGCCGGCGCGGCGTTCCAGTTCTCGACCCACCCGGCGGCGGACCTGTCGGTCGGGGACGCCGACGGCGCGATGGTCGGCGAGCGCGCGTTCGACCAGCTCGGCACCGCACTCGCCGGCGGAGACCTCGACGGCGACGGTCTGTCGGACGTGATCGTCGGCGCGCCGTACCACGACGTGACCGCCGACGACGCGGGTGCCGTGTACGCGGCGTTCGGCCCGGCGAGCGTCGACATGAACCGCCCGGACGCGAAGCTCACCGGGGTCGGCGCCGGCGACCACCTCGGCGCCAGCGTCGCGGTCGCCGGGGACGTCGACCAGGACGGGTTCCTCGACCTGGTGCTCGGCGCGCCCGGCCACGACGGCGACGACGCCGAGGACGCCGGCGCCGCGTACCTCGTGTTCGGGCCGATCCTCGGGACCCGGTCGGTCGCCGACGCCGACGTGGTCGTCACCGGCGCCGCGCCGTTCGACTTCCTCGGCCAGAGCGTGGCCGGCGCGGGGGACTTCGACGGCGACACGTTCCCGGACGTGGTCCTCGGCGCGCCGTTCCACGACGGCCTCGCCCCGAGCAGCGGTGCGGCGTACGTGTTCACCTTCGACTGGTGAGGCGACCGATGGTGCTGGTGCTGTCGCTGTTCGCGTGCCGCGCCGACGAGGCGCCGGACCCCGGTCGGGTGGTCGCCCGGCGGCTGAACCGCGCCGAGTACGACCACACCGTGCGGGATCTGCTCGGCACCACCCAGCGCCCGTCGGTGGACTTCCCGGCGGACGACTTCAGTCTCGGATTCGACACGATCGGCGAGGTCCTGTCGGTGTCGCCGCTCCACGTCGAGCTGTACGAGCACGCCGCCGACAGCCTGCTGGACGAGCTGTTCGGGATGGGGACGCTGCCGTCCGAGACCTGGACGTTCGAGGCCGAGACCGACGCGGTCCGCCACGACCTCGGCAACGTGTGGGACGTGACCGGGTGGGTGCTGTGGTCGAACGGGGCGGTCGAGGCCTCGGTGTGGGTGCCGCTCGCCGGCGACTACACCGTCGCGGTCGACGCGTTCGGGACCCAGGCCGGCGACGAACCGGTCCGGATGGCGATCCGGGTCGACGGGGTCGACGTCCCGGTCGAGGTGACCGCCGAGGAGGCGCCGGAGCGGAGCGCGCTGCGGGTCCCGCTGACCGCCGGATCCCACACGATCGGCGCGGCGTTCCTGAACGAGTACAAGGCGCCCCCGGACGAAGACCGGAACCTGATCGTCGACAAGCTGGTGGTCGTGGGACCCCTCGACCTGCCGCGCGTCCGGTCGGCCGCGTACCCGACGGTGATCCCGTGCGACCCGGAGGACGTGGGCGAGTCCGCGTGCGCCGCGATCGTCGCCGACACGTTCGGGCGGCGGGCGTTCCGGCGGCCGCTGACCGCGACCGAGCGCGC
>JBEBJW010001292.1:0-2589 GCA_040079715.1 Myxococcota bacterium
ACCGCGACGTTGGCGGCGGCGGCGGGGGCGGGGGTGCTCGGCGGCGCCACGGCGCTGGTCGGCGTGTGCGCGCTGTCGCTCCTGGCGACCTGACGCCACCTACCGGTGCAGCCGAGAGAGCACCTGTCTGCGGACCTGTTCGAGGAACACTACCCCGGCCGGATCCCCGACCAACCGCGCCGGATGCTGGCGGAGGAGCTGGCGCATCGCGTCCGGATCGTCGATACCGGCGCGCGCCACAGCGTCCTTGCATCCGTTCGACGTCGGCGGCACCGGGTGGTCGGCGGCGCGGAGCAGCCACGCTTCGGTGCACGGGTTCGGGATGGCCAGCATCACGTCGTCTCCGACGAGTCGAACCAGGTCACCCTCGACCACGTCTCGGTCGCGATGAACAACGACGCTCGCCGTCGGCCACAGCTGTGCCGCGAGCGCGAGCGCCTTGCGAATCTCGGTGACCGCTCCCCCTTCGCCGCGCCGACCGATGCGGACCCTGTGTTCTGCGGCCAGCGTCTTCACCCGCGGCCAGGTGACGCATGCCGTGACGTCATCCTCTCCGGTCCAACGAAACAAGTGCTCCGAGCCGAGGTACTCCAGGTGCTCCCGCACCCATTGCGGTCCCTCCGTCCACAACACGCCTTCGACCACGGCCTTCAGGACCCGCGCGTCCGACGCCGCCTCGGCGAACACCACGAACCGCCGCGGCTCGCTCACGACGGCTGGCCCACCCAGTCCTCGCCGAACGCGCCCCACAGCTCGCCGGCGGTCAGCACCCGGCCCGACCGCGCCGCGTCGGGGTGGTCGGTCAACCTGCGGGAGACGGCGCGCCCGTCGTCCCGTCGACCGAGCACCCACACGTTCTCCGCGTCGGCTGCGTCGACCACGTACGGCGAGTGCGTCGCGACCACGATCTGCGTCCGACCCGTGCCGGTCAGCGCGCGCAGCTTGCGCACCAGCTCCTGCTGGGCGTCCGGATGGAGTCCGGTCTCGGGGTCGTCCAGCGTGAGCATCGCGGCCCGCTCCACCTCGGCGTGGGCGACGACCAGCACCGCGAGGGCGGCGAGGGTACCGGTGCTGACCCGGGCCTGGGGGACGTCCCGCGCGTGGCTGAAGTCGAACCGGAGCTCGAACCGGCCGTCCAGCGGACGCGAGCGGACGGCCACGAACCTCGGCACGACCTCCGCGAGGTCGAGCCGGATCCGCTCCATGACCTCCGGCCGCTCGAGGATCAGCCGCGAAACCGCACCAGCGAGGCACTGGCCTCGCTCCCCCGGCGACGCGTCGGGCGGGAACGCGCTCGGTGTCTCGAGCGCGCTCGGATCCAGGCGCAGGTGGCTCACGACCGGCCGCGGTCCCGTGAGCTCGATCCGGCGGTCGCCGTCCGGGTCTTGGATCGCCAGCACCTGGGCGCCCGTCTGGGGGTGGGCGTCGTTCGCCAAGGCGCGCAGCGCCCGCAGCACCGTGCTCTTGCCGATCCCGTTCGGCCCGACCAGGACGGTGAACGGACCGAACGCGAGGTCGACCGCGCCGAGGTTGAGGTGATCACGCGCCGTGAACCGTGCGATGGCCATGTCCCATCGTATCGCGGTCCGTCCGAGGTGACGGGCTGGGGACGCTCGGGGGCGTCGCTGAGGAACTACGCGAACAGCCCGAGCTGAGCGACCTTCGGCGGCTCCGGCGCCGGTGGCGGTGCGGTCCGCCCGCGCGGGCGACCGCGTCCCGGGTCTGCAGCCGGCTTGCGCCGCGCCACCGCGACCGCCGCCGCGCCGACCACGAACGGCCCGAGCGGCAGCTGCTGGCTCGCGACCGACACCGTCACCCCGCCGAGCCCCGCGCCCGCGAGCGCCGCCTGCGCCGCTTCGAGCGCCCGCTCCGGCAGGTTGTTCTCCTCCGACAGGTGGGCGAGCACCAGGTGCCGGAGCCGGCTCGACGCGCAGGTGCGGACGAGCTCGCCCGCCTGGTCGTTCGACAGGTGGCCGTGCGGCCCGCGCACCCGCTGCTTCAGGCTCCACGGGTACGCGCCGTCCATCAGCAGCTCGAGGTCGTGGTTGAACTCGATCACCGCCACGTCCATCCGCGCGACGTACTGCTCGACCAGCCGGGTGGTCCGCCCGAGGTCCGTCAGGACGCCGACCGTCACGTCGCGGCTCGACACGAGGTACGCCACCGGGTCGACCGTGTCGTGCGGGATCGCGTACGGCTCGACCCGGTACGCCCCGACCTGGAACGGCGTCCCGCTGGTCACCGGCACCCGCCGGGTCGGCACGCACCGCTCGTCGAGCGCGCGCCGCGTCCCGCGGGTCAGGTGGAACGGGACCCGCTGCCCCTGCCGATCGTACAGCCGGTCGTCGAGGATCCGCGCGGCGCCGACGTGGTCCGAGTGCTCGTGGGTGACGAGCACCGCGTCGATCCGCACGTCGCCGAGCCCGATGTCCGCGAGCCGCCCCAGCACCTGCTTGGTCGACAGGCCGCAGTCGATCAGCACGCCGGACCGCGTGTCTCCCACGTAGGTGCAGTTGCCGCGGCTGCCGGAGGCGAGCGTCGCGACGACGAGATCGTGGTGGAACAGGAGGTCCACGGGCCGGCCGGGGC
>JBEBJW010001293.1:0-2588 GCA_040079715.1 Myxococcota bacterium
CCCCGGCGGAGCTCGTCGTGCCGGAGGGCTAGATGATCGGCCTGGTATGGCTCGTGTGGGCAGCCGTCGCATCGGCGGCGCCGTTCAACGTCTCCCAACGGTTCTGCATCTTCGTCGACATCGCGTTCAAGGACGAGGACGGCGGCGATCGGTGGTTCGACGACTCGGTCGACAAGGAGGCGCGCGGCTTCGCGGTCGAGGTCCGGAAGCACAACCTCATCGGCGCCGGCTCCACCCTGGTGTGGAGCGGGTGGACCGAGTGGAACGGAGCTGACGCGGGTTGTACGCCATTCGTCACGATGCAGCACGACAACGCAGTGCCGCAGGGGTACCGCTATCTCGTCCGGGTGCGGTCGGACGGGGCGCAGGTGCGAGGGAACACCATCCACTCCTACACGACACCCGCGAACGCCGACGCGGCCGTGACCGACGTCCTGGTGTTCTACAGTCCGACGGTGAACAACATCAAGGTCTACCCGCCGCCCCTGTCGGGTGGAAGCGAGAAGCGGTGGAACGTGCTCGTGACCGCGGCGTTCGCGCTGTCGATGCACGACGGCGACCTGGACTCGACCTACACCTTCGGGCAGGCGGTCGATGGCGGAGATCCAGCCGACGACGTTGGGTATCACTTCAGCCCGAACCTGGTGTACCTCGACGACCGCAAGCGGTGGGTCTACATGCACGAGCTCGGCCACGCGGTCAGTGACTACGCAGCCGGAGACCACGCCATGCCGTTCGACTACACCTCCTCCACCGACAACTGCGGGGATGCCCCGGTCGACCACGCGCTGCTCGAGCAGGAGTGGCAGAGCGCGGCGGCGGTCGAGGGCATCGCGACCTGGTACGCCGAGATCACGTTCAACGAGGTGTACACCGACGCGGACTGTGAGTTGGCCTACTGGCGTTCGGTCGATTGGGACAATAACCAATCCCCCGATACACTCGCTGCGATTCCGCACGATTGCATTGGCGATCCGGACGGTTCCGGAACATTCGCGGACGAAGTGGACTGGCTCCGAAATTTGACCGATGCACCCGACAGCGAGGGGTGCAACAGCGTACTGACCAACAAGGGGGTCGAATATGAGTGGTCGCGGTACTTCTGGTCGATGGTGACCCAACATGGGTATTCCATCAGTCAGATCTGGGCCGTGTGGAACGGGGCGTCACCGAGCACCTGGGACGATATCGGTGCCACCGCGGACGTCTGGGATGACCCGGCCAACCGGGTGGCGGTCTCGGTGTGGGTGATCCTCGGGTCTCCCCCGTCGACCGAGGGGACGGACGCCGCGGAGGCGCACGGCCTTGATCACTAGATGGATGCTGGTCGCGCTCGCGGGGTGTGGAGGGCCGACGTCCACGTCCGACCGTGGCCCGGAAGATCGGGTCGACGCGGACACGGACGCTGACGCTGACGCGGACACCGACACCGACACCGATCCACCCGAGGTCCCGACCCGCGCCGTCACGGCGTCCCTCCATGACGCGCAGGCGTCGGACGAGGCCGGCCACGGGCTGTGGATCGGTGACCTGGACCACGACGGAGTCGACGAGGTGTTGGTGGGCGCTCCCGCCGAGGACTACGGCGCTCCACGGGTGCAGAGCGCCGTGTACCTGCTCCGGGAGCCGTTCCAGTCGGGTGAGCTCTCCGACCTCGCCGCGTCGGAGGTCCGTGGTTGGCACGTGGACGACCTGTTCGGGTACCGGCTCGCTGGGATCGCAGTGGACGGGTTGGTGGCGATCGGCGCCCACGCGTCGGGGAAGTACGACTACCCGGTGTACCTGTACGACGCCGCGGCGACCGGGGTGCAGCGCGCAGACAGTTGGGTCGCGCGGATCCACGTCCCGGATCTGTACAACTTCCCGCTCGACCTCGCGGACTGCACGGGGGTGTGGGGGACCGGAGCCGCGCTGTGCGTGTCCGGCAACGCCGGGAGCACGGTCGACGAGGGCGACATGGCGGGTCGGACGCTCCTGTTCGACGGCCCGTTCACGGGCACCGTCCAATCGGCCGACGCGCGGACCGAGCTGATCGGCGACCCGTGGGACCAGGCGGTCGTGCTGGAGGGCGGCGCCGACCTCGACGGCGACGGCCGGAACGACCTGGTGATCGGCGCGATCCACGCCGCCGCGATCGCCGGTCGGGTCGCGCTGGTGATCGACCCGCCGGAGGGCTCGGTCAACCTGTGGTCGGTCGGGTTCCCGACGCTGACTGGGACGGCGGCCGGCGGGGAGCTCGGGCTCGGCCTCGCGGTCGGGGACCTCGACGGCGACGGGTACGGGGACGTGCTCGCCGGAGCGCCGATCGTCGAGGACGGCGCGGCGCACGTGTTCCTCGGGCCGTTCGCGGGCGACCGGACCGCCGACAGCGCGGACGTCACGGTCGAGGGGACCCGGTCCGGCCAATGGACGGGGTACAGCGCGGCGATCGCGGACCTGGACGGAGACGGGTCGGCGGACCTGGCGGTCGGCCAGCCGTGGTCGGTGTCCACCGCGGCCGTCCCGGGGCGGGTGATGGTGTTCGACGCGCCGGCGGCGGGGACCTGGGTCGACGAGGACGCCACGGTCCGGATCCAGTCGCCATCGAC
>JBEBJW010001294.1:0-2585 GCA_040079715.1 Myxococcota bacterium
GTCTCGGCGGGCACCCCGAGGCGCTGTCGGCTGGTCACGACCCAGGTGGCCGCGGGCGACCTGGCCGCCAGGGTCGCGAGCACGCCCGGGAGCACGTCCGGCACCCGCTCGGCGCCGTCGAGGACGAGCCAGCAGGCCCCGAGCGCGGACAGGCTCGCGGCGATCGCGCCCGGGTCGGCCGATGGTGCGCCCGGGATCGCCCGCGCGACCCGGGACAGCAGGTCGGCGCGGTCGAGGCAGCCGTCGAGCTCGCAGACCCACACGCCGCCCCAGGGATCGATCGACGCGCCCGCCTCGAGGACCCATCGCGTCTTCCCCACGCCTGCCGGCCCGACGACGGTGATCGGCGTCCCGCGGGTCGCTCGGAGCCGCTCGGTCTCGGCTTCGCGACCGAAGAACCGGTCGGATGGGGGGCGCAGGTTGGTTCGGAGCCGCTCGACGCCTCGGGTGACGATCCGCGCGTCGCGGAGCCGGTAGCCCTCGCCCCGCTCGGCGGTCAGGAACCTCGGCGCCGCGGGGTCGGGCTCGATCGCCGGGCGGAGGCGGTTGATCGTGCTGTACGCCGCCCGGCTGTTCACCGCGGGCGCGTAGCCCCACACGTGGGTGTGCAGCTCGTGGATCGACACCGCGCGATCCTGGTGCTCGGCGAGGTAGGCGAGGACGGCGCGTTCGATCGGGCGAAGGACCCCCACACCTTCGACCTCACCGCTGTCGAGGTCGATCCTGCGCGCTCCGACCTCCAGGATCCTCCGCATCAGGCCTTCTAACGTGTCGGTCGGCGCGGATGGTCCCCGAATCGGGCATCGACGGGTCCGCGATCTCGTACGATGTCGACGGCGGATCAGCCGCCGGGAGGCACCGTGCACAGCGCGCCGCCAGTCGAGTCCCCGTCGATCCGGATCGCCGTGTGGTCCGGCCCCCGCACCGTGTCGACCGCGCTGATGCGGAGCTTCGAGGCCCGCGGCGACTGCGCGGTCGTCGACGAGCCGCTGTACGCCGCGTACCTCGCCGCGACCGGGCTCGACCACCCGGGGCGGGCCGAGATCCTGCGGTCCCAGCCGACCGACCCCGCGGAGGCGCTCGCGGCGCTGGCCCGCCCGACCCACGGCGCGCCGCTCCAGTACGAGAAGCAGATGGCGCACCACTGGCGGCCCGGCTGGCCGCTGGACGCGCTCGCCGGGGTCCGCCACGGCCTGTTGATCCGCAGCCCCGAGCGGATGGTGTCGAGCTACGCGAAGGTCCGCGAGGCCCCGATCCCGTCCGACCTCGGGTACGACCGGCTCCGGTGGCTGCTCGATTCGGTCGAGCCCGCGTTCGTGGTCGACGGGGACGAGCTGCTCGACGATCCCGCCGCGTACCTCGCGGCGGTCTGCGCGGCGCTCGGGATCCCGTACACCGACCGGATGACCCGGTGGCCCGCGGGTCGCCGCCCGACCGACGGGGTGTGGGCGCCGCACTGGTACCGGGCGGTCGAGGCGTCCACCGGGTTCGGCCCGCCGCCCGCCGGGCCGGCCGAGGTCCCGGACGCGCTCCGGTGGGTGGTCGACGCGGTCCGCCCCGCGTACGACGCGCTCGCCGCGGTCCGGATCCGGCTCGGCTGAGCCGGCCACATCAGGGCTGGTCAGGGCTGGGGCGGCCGCTGCGACGGCGCGGGCGCCGGCATCGGGAGCGACAGCTTGCCCGACTGGCGCTTGGTCGACGCGTCCATCCGGGTCCCCTTCGCCCACACGTTCTGGCGGGCTCGCTGGTCGGCGCCGACGAAGTTCGCGTTCACCTCGGACTCGAGCCGCTGGAGCTCGTCGAGGTTGTCGGCGACCTTCGGGTTGTTCGCGAACTGGTTCACCGTGGCGTTGTCGATCCGGTACTTCGCGATCGCGGCGACCGCGGTGTCGCGATCCCCGTGCTGGATCGCGGACGACACGGCGGTCCGGAGCGCGTTGTAGTCCTCGGTCACCACCGCGTCCGCCCAGGTGTCGCCGAGCGCGGCGTACGCGACGCCCGCGTCCCGGGTCAGCGTCACCGACGGGATCTGGGCCGAGATCGACGCCACGCCGCCGTTCGGGTCGGTGAACGCGAGCGCCAGCGTGCCGAGCGCCCCCGACCCGGGCGGGAGCTCGACCGTCAGCCAGGCCGACCGGTGCTGGCCGGCGAACAGCGACCCGAGCTGGAGGTCCCCCTCGGACCCGAGCGGGACGCCGCCGCCGTCGACGATCCGCGCGCCGCCGTCGAGCCGGGCCCGGACGGTGGTGGCGACGGTCGACCGCGCCGACCCGAGCTCCATCCCGAGGACCTGCGCGAGCTCCGGGCCCCGCCGGGTCCAGTAGAAGTTGCCGCCGCCGAGGTCCGACAGGGACTGCATCAGCGCCTCGTCGTAGTCGTCGCCGATCCCGATCGTGGTCAGCGGGGACTCGGCGCGGGCCGCGCGCCGGGCGAGGTCGTCGAGGCCGACCGCCGTGTCCGGCAACCCGTCCGACAGCAGGACCACCCGCCGGGAGCGCCCCGCGGTCGGCGACGCGACGAGATCGAGGCCGAGCGACAGCCCGGCGTCGAGCGCCGTCGATCCCTCGGCCTCGAGCGATCCGATC
>JBEBJW010001295.1:0-2582 GCA_040079715.1 Myxococcota bacterium
CGAGGTGTCGACCAGCTCGACCACCGGGCCGGCGACCTGGCGCCACCGGAACGACGCCGACGCAGGCCCGCACGCCGTCACGTACCCGGAGCGGACCACCGACGGCGCCGACGCCACGCCGTCCGGGTCGCGGTACCCGACCCACGCGACCGACAGGTCGTACACGCCAGGCTCGGCGTACCGGTGGGTCGCCACGACCCCCTCGGCGACGCCGCCGTCCCCGAACGACCACCGGACGGTGTCCCAGGTGGCGCCCGCGGGTGCCATCGCCACGCACTCCACGTCCAACGGCGTCGGGCCGCGCAGGCCGTCGCCGAGGCCGTCGCCGAGGTCCGGTGCGCACCACAGGTCGATCATCGGACCTCCGATCCGGCGGGGCGGAACAGGATCGCCCGGTCCGCCACCAGCTCGGACTCGAGCGGCGCCGCCCCGGTCAGCGGGTCGACGTACAGGCGCGCCATCACGTACAGCAGCCCGTCCGCGTCGACCCCCGGGCATCCGAGCGGCACCTCGAGGCAGGTCGCCCCCGCGAACGCGGCGCAGTCGCGGGCGATCACGATCGCGTACAGGTCGTCGACCCACGACGCGGGCTCGTCCGGCAGCAGCCACCGGGCCGAGCCCGCCATCGCGTCGCTCTCGACCGCGGACAGGCCGACGTTGTGGTCGAATGCCTGGAGTGCCACGGAGCTGTAGGTCGCCTTGCCGGTCCGCTGGTGGTTCGGCCCGTACGCCACCAGGAACGAGCCGTCGAGCGGCAGCGGGACGCTCGGGGTGCGGAGGAAGATCCGGCTCGACAGGTCGCCGCACACCGCATCGGTCTCGAGGCAGGCGTAGGTGATGACACCCTTGCTGGTCATCGGGTCGATCGTCGGCGCGAAGGTCGGGAACCGCGCGACCGCCGCCGCCTCCACCGCGTCGACCGCCGCCGCCCATCGCGCCTCGTCGGTGCCGCTCCCCCGCTCCGGCAGCGGCTCGACCGGGTGGGGTGCGGGCGCGTGGTCCCACGCCCGCGGCGTCAGGCGGACGGGCACCAGCCCCGGATCCGCCCGGTACGCGGCCTCGTCCGCCGGATCCGCGAACACCGCCACCCGGTGGATCTGCGCGAACAGGTCCGCGTCGGGGCCGAGCCCGAACGTCACCAGCGGCGCGCCGATCCGGTCGTGGAGGATCTCCGGCGGAGCGAACCCCGCCTCGACCAGCAGCGCGTCGACCGCCGCCTCGACCCGGGCGTCTCCGGTGGTGACCACCGCGAGCGGGCGCCGGTCCACGTCGAGGGTCCCGCGGGCGGCGATCACGTCGAGGATCGTGTGGTCCGGCCCGAGCGTGCCGAGCACGGTCCGCGGCGGCCCCCCGACCACCGGCCGCAGCGCGAGGTGGCTCCGGTACCCGAAGTACCGCACCGGCGGCGGGGTGGTCCCGATCGTCACCACCGCCTCGTCGGCGCGGAGGTGGAAGTACGCGTGGGCCCCGTCGAGCTCGGTCCCCGCGTCCGCCGCGGTCTGGCCCGCGCCCGGCGGCAGGTGCGCGTAGCCGTACGGCGAGGCGGGGTTGTTGCCGTAGCAGCTCGCGCCGGTCGCGCAGCAGTCGTCGGGGGCCAGGAACCCGTACCGCCCGACCGCGGCGTCGAACCCGTCGGCGTCGGCGAGCTCGAGCAGCGCGGTCAGCCGCTCCGCCACCGGGACGTCCACCGCATCCGCGACCTCCACCGGGTGACTGACACCCGACGACGGCGCAGCCGGGTCCGGACCGACGACGGGACGCACCTCGCCGCGGTCACATGCCATCAACATCCACCACATCTCCGGTGGGTACCCGAGGGCGCGGCGTTCGGCAACCCCTGCGACGAACGACCGCAGTTGATATGGTACAACCTAGATGATTCTGGCGGTAGACGAATCGGGCGGACCCTTTTCCGACGGAGCGGGCACTGACTCGGCATGACGCTGTTGGCATGGATCCAGTTCGCCTGGGCGGGCAGACTGTTGTCCGGAGGTCCGTTCCGGACGGCCGAGCGCCCGGGCCCGGTGGTGTTCGCCGGTGACCTCGACGGGGACGGCGGCGACGACCTGGTGTGGGCCTGCGGCGACGCGGTGTGCACCCCGGACGGGCCGCTCGGCGCCGGGCTGCTCGCGGGGTGGTCGGTCACCGACCCGCGGTTTCCCCCGATCGTCGCTGGTGGCACGGTCGACGACCGAGGCGTGGTGTGGGTCGCGGGCGCGCTCCGCGGCCGGACCGGCCCGCCGGTGGCCCGCCTGACCCTCCCGCCGGCGGTCGGGGGGTTCGACGCCGACGGGGACGGCGCCGCGGACGTGCTCGCGGTCGCGCCGGGCGGCCGGGTGGTGCTGACGTTCGGGCCGTTCGTCGGGCTGGTCCGCAACGACCCGGATCGGCCCGGGTTCGAGGCGGCCCGGTCGGCGGTGTACGCCACGAGCGGAGAGTCGGTCGCCCACCGGGTGTGGTGGCTGCCGGACGCGCTCGGACCCGGGCGCGGCGCGGTCGGCGCCCAGTGCGCGGACGACGAGCGCGTCGGGACCTGCGCGGCTGGGTACCGCACCCTGTGGTGGGATGTCGCGGCGCGCGGC
>JBEBJW010001296.1:0-2581 GCA_040079715.1 Myxococcota bacterium
CCCCCAGCCCGCCGCCCCGAGCACCGCGAGCTGCCAGGTCACGGTGCCGAACCCGTCGTACCCGAGCCACCCGAGCACGACCGCGGCGGCGATCCCGAACGGGACCGCGTAGATCGAGGTCTGGTCCGGGATGATCCGGTGTCGAACGTCGACGTACGCCGCCACCACCAGCAGGGCCAGGAACCCGAACCTCACCACCCACGCCGCCGCGTGCGCCGCGTCGAGGTCCGCCGGGTCGGCGATCACCCGGCGGTACACGAGCCAGCCTAGCAGCCCGCCGAGCGCCTCGACCAGCGGGTGGAGCGGCGGGATCCGGCTGCCGCAGTGCCGGCACCGCCCTCGGAGCGCGAGGTACGACACCAGCGGGATGTTCTCGGTCCACCCGAGCTTCGCGCCGCACCGCTCGCACGCGCTCGGCACCCGGAGCGAGCGATCCTCCGGCAGCCGCTGGATGCACACCGCGAGGAAGCTGCCGATCACCAGGCCGTACACCACGGCGAACCCCTGGCCCACGACCGACACGATCGGATCTGGATCGATCACCGGACCTCCGCCCGCAGCGCGTCCAACACCCGGTCCACCTGGTCGGCGGACAGATCCGCGATCGGGAGCGCCAGGATCTCCCGGCACAGCGCCTCGGCCACCGGCGCCGGCCGCCGGAGCGGGGCGCCCCGCAGCGCCGGCTGATGGTGGAGCGGGCGGGGGTAGTACACCGCCGTCCCGATCCCCCGGTCGGCGAGGGCCTTCGCCAGCCGATCGCGGTCCGGGGTCCGCACGTTGTACACGTGGACGGCGCTGCCCGGGCTCCGGGGGATGATCCGCAGCCCGCGCGGCATCCCGTCGTCGTACCGCGCCGCCAGGGCCCGCCGGCGGGCGACCCGGTCGGCGAGGTGGGCCGCGTGCCCGACCAGCACCGCCGCGTGCACCGCGTCGAGGCGGCTGGCCCGGCCGGCGTGGCCGGTCACGAGGTCGTACACCCCGGGCTCGATCGCGCCGTGGTTCGCCAGGCGGCGGACCCGCCCGAGGAGCTCCGGATCGTCGCCGACCACGAACCCGCCGTCGCCGGCCGTGCCCCAGGTCTTGGTCGGGTAGGTCGACACCGCGGCGAGCACGCCGACGCCCGGCCGATCGGCGCCGATCGCCTGGGCCGCGTCGTCGATCACCACGAGATCGAGCGCCAGCGGCCGGGCGACGCTGCCGAACAGGTGGACCGGGATCACCGCCCGGGTCGCCGGTCCGCACACCGCCGCCGCGGCCTCCGGGTCGAGCAGCCCGTCGTCGCCCACGTCGGCGATCACCGGCTGCGCCCCGACCGCCAGGACCGCCCCCGCGGTCGCGAAGAACGTGACCGCCGGCACCACGACCTCGTCGCCGCGGCCGATCCCCACCGCCTGCAGCGCGAGGATCAGCGCGTCGGTCCCGCTCGCGACGCCGACCGCGCCGGACCGCCCGAGCCACCGGGCCGCGATCGCCTCGGCCCGCGCCACCCCGTCGCCGCCGACCCACCGGCCCGACCGGAGGATCTCCAGCACCGCGGGCTCGATGGCGTCGGCCGCCTCGCGGTGACGCGCCGCGAGGTCCACGAACGGGATCGACA
Organism: Myxococcota bacterium; assembly: GCA_040079715.1. GTDB lineage: Bacteria > Myxococcota_A > UBA796 > UBA796 > JACKER01. Next base: position 1,598 of record JBEBJW010001296.1, read on the forward strand.
TCATGGGCCCCGGTAACCCCCGCTACTGGCAGAAGTGGACGGGTTGGGCGGCGATCACGTCGAGCAGCGAGGTGTCGCCGTCGCACCGCTCGGCGCGGAACCGCCCGGACAGGGCCTCGTCCGGGAACGTGAACGCGCCGCGGAGCCGCCCGTCGTCGTCCGGGCCGTCGAGATCGAGCAGGCCGTCGTTGCCGAAGTCCGGCAGGTACAGGTCCTCCGACGCCGCGTACCCGCGGGCCAGCCCGTCGATCTCGATCAGGAACGCCTCCTCGACCGTGTAGTACGCGGCGCGGGCCAGCCGGGGCGCGAGCGGGCCGAGCTCGCTCGCCTCGGCCCCGGTGCGCCCGACGAACGTGCCGGTCCACGCCTCGTCCACGTCGTACGCGTGGAGGGCCAGGTGCTGGGCGCCCTCGCGACAGGCCGCCGCGAGCAGGGCCTCGATCGCTTCGGCCTGGTCCGCGGTGTCGGTCGAGGTCGGCAGGGCGCAGTCGAGCTCCCCGTTCGACAGGGCGATCACCAGCTCCGGCGCGCCGTCTCGGACCGCGACCCGGTACAACGCCGTCCGCAGGGCGGTCGTGCCCTGAGGCGACCACATCGTGCCGGGCCCGGCGCACGACGCGGCCCCGGAGACGAGCCCGAGGAGCAACGCGGACGGGGCGGCGAGGGCACGGACCACGAGATCAGCTTATCTGAATCGAAGGACGGGAGCCGACGCGACGTCCTACCTCGACCTGGAGGCGCAGATGCTCATCCACACCGTGTTGCAGTTGGGCTTGCTCGGCCTGCTGACCGACCCGGCGTCCGCCGGCGAGGCGCGCGCGACCCGCACCGAGCAACCGACCGCGTCCACCGGCGCGAGCCATGGGTCGCGGTCGCCGTCGTCGTCCGGCGCGCGCAGCGGCGGCAGCTCGAGCTCGGGGAAGTCGAAGGCGTCCGGGTCCTCGGGGGGATCGACCAAGTCGCCCGCCGCGAAGCCCGAGCCCT
>JBEBJW010001297.1:0-2573 GCA_040079715.1 Myxococcota bacterium
CCGCCGGATCGGCCGGCCCGATCGGCCCGACGCCGGCGCCCAGATCCACCGACACCGTCCCGTCCGCGCCGATGACCGGCGGGGCCACCGGCGGGGCAGCCACCGACGGCTCCCGGGCGCACGCCGCGACGAGCCACGCGAACGTCATCGCGCAGTGTACTGTGGTATTCGTCGCCAGGCCGGACACGGAGCGGGTGTGGACGAGCAGGACCCAGCCGTTCGCGAGCTGGCCCGACGGGCACGCGAGGCCGAGGAGGCGCTCGCCGCCCTGGCCGACCGGGTCGACCGGCTGTTCGACCGCGGCGACGACCCGCTCCTCGCGGTGGACCCGTCCGGGACGATCACCGCCGCGAACCGGGCCGCGGTTCGGGTGTTCGGCGAGGGGGTCGTCGGGACTGCGATCGGCAGCCTGCTCCGCGACCCGGCCGCTGCGCTCCCCGGACCGGGCGGGCTCGACCAGGACGTCGTGCTGCGCGACGGCGCGCGGGCGTGGGTCCGGATCACGCCGGGCGAGCGGGGTGCGGTGTGGGCGATCCGCGACGTGACCGCGCGGACCGCCCGTCGGGACGAGATCGAGTCCGGACGTCGGCTGGCCGCGGTCGGCCGGATCGCGGGCGGGATCGCGCACGAGATCAACAACCCGCTGACCGTGCTGCAGCTCCGGGCGGACCTGCTGCTCGAGGAGCGGAACGTGCCGACGCCGATCCGGCAGCAGCTCGGGGTCCTGCGGGAGAGCACCAGCCGGATCGCCCGGACCGTGCGGACCCTCCAGCGGATCGCGCGGCCGTCGGCGGGGTCGATCGAGTGGGTGGCGATCGCGCAGGTGGTCAACACGGCCTGCGAGGCGGTGCGCGCGCCGGATCTGGTCCACCGGATCGACGTCGAGGCCCCGCCGCCGGTCGGGGTCCGCGGGGACGCCGCGTCCCTCGCCCTCGCGGTCGAGCAGATCGTGGCCGCCGCCGCCGACCAGGCCGCGACCACGGTCCGGTGTCGGGTCGACGGGGATCGGGTGGTGGTCGAGGCGACGGTCGCGCGGGCGAGCTGGGCGAACGGCGTGGTGGCGGACCCGACGACCACCCCGGACCCGGCGGACGGACGGTCGGCCGGGATCGGGCTCGTGGTGGCGAGCGCGATCGCCCGCGAGCACGGGGGCGAGGTGCGCACGTTCCGCAGCCCGTCGAGCTCGACCGTCGCGCTGTCGCTGCCGCTCGCCCCGGAGGTGCCGCCGTCGCGGTACCGGGCGCGGGTGTTGGTCGTCCACGACGATCCGCTGGTCGCCGCGATGGTGACCGACTGGGGGCGGCGCGGCGGGCACGACGTGACCGCGGTCCGGGCCGTCGCCCCGGCGCTCGGGACGCTCGACAGCGCTGCGTTCGACGCGGTCCTCGCCGACGACGCGCTCGGCCCCGACGACCGGGCGGCGTTGGCCGCGCGGGTCTCGGCGGGACCGGTGGTGTGGATCGGGCGGACCGGCCCCGGACCGTCGACCGCGCCGCTGCACACCCCGTTCACCCGCCGCCAGCTCGCGCAGGTCCTGGACACCGTGCTCGGGGGGCGGTGAGGTGGACGCGGTGATCCGGTCGCTGTGGCTCGGGCGGGCGTGGACCACCGTCCCGCTGCTCGGGTTCGCGGTCGCCGGGTGGTCGGTCGCGCCGTCGCCGGTCACCGCGGCGGTGGGGATCGCGGTGGTCGCGGTCGAGCTCGCCGCGATCGTCGCCACCCGCCGGCTGACCCGGGCGCTGATCCGCGGCGACGCCGGCGAGATCCTGCTCAAGGCCGGCAGCCGGGTCCCGGTCGAGGTGCTCCGCGCGGCGTTCCGGGCCGACACCGCCGAGCTCGCGGCGACGGGGGTCGCGGTGGCGGCGCTCGCCGGGTTCGCGACCGCCGATCGGTCGAACCCGGTGTTGTTCGCCACGGTCGGCGGGCTGGGGACGCTCGCGCTCGAGCTGGCGATCTGGTTCCAACGGCGGTGGTCGAACGCGATGTTCGAGGCCCACGACGCGATGATGGCGAACGACCTCGACCGCGCCGAGCGGGTCCTCGGGCCGGCGCTGCGGTCGCGGGCGGCCCCGATCCGCGACGCCGCGCGATCGATCGAGGCCCAGATCGCGCTCCGACGGGGCCGGGTCGCCGCCGCCCGGCGCCGGATGGAGGCGGCGTGGAACGGCGCCCTCGACGATCGCGCCGCCCAGCTCGCCCTGCTCCAGCTCGGCGACGGGTCGACCGCACTCGCCGAGCGTTGGTTGGCCAGCAGCCACGCGGATCGCCGGTACGACCGGTACCTGGTCGCGCAGGTCGCGGGCACCCTCGCGGTCCACCAGCGGGCGTACGACCGGGCGCTGACCGCGGTCCGGGCCGCGCCGGATCTGCCGCGGTGGTTCGTCCGGCAGCTCCAGCTGGTCGAGGCGGCCGCCCTCCAGGGGCTCGGGCGGACGGCGGAGGCCTCGGCGCAGCTCGGGGCGCTCGGCGGGCTCGACCCGGACCGGTGGCTGGCGACGGCGGATCCGGTGCTGTGGGGGCTGCTGGACGACGCGGCCGCGAACCGACCCACCGATCCGACCGCCGCCCCGCGA
>JBEBJW010001298.1:0-2559 GCA_040079715.1 Myxococcota bacterium
CGATCACCGCGACCCCGCCGATCTCGCCGAGTCCGACGGCGCCGCCGCGGACATGCTCGAGCCCGCGCTCCTCGAAGAACACGGTCAGCGGAGGGCTGTCGCCGATCCCCGGGATCCGGTAGTCGTCGAGGTTGTGGGTCAGCAGGCGCCCGGTGGCGGGGTCGAGCCGGCGCTCCTCGTACAGCGCGAGGCCCACGTTCTGGACGAACGAGCCCTTGATCTGGTTCTCGGCGAGCTTCGGGCACACGATCCGCCCGACCGCGACCCCGGCCCACCCCTCGAGCACCTTCACCTTGCCGAGCCGCGTGTCGACCTCGATCCGGGTCACGTTCAGCACGCCCGGGAACCGCCGGCCGATCTTCGTGTCGATGAACGCGAACGGCAGCACCATCGCGAGGTCGTCCTTCTTCCGCCGCCCGACGACCTTGATCGTCGACGCGCCGGCGAGGACCTCGGTCCACGGGACGGTCCGCCCGTCCGCGGCCTTCACCCCGCCGGTCACCGCCTCGGTCCCGAGCCCCCGCTCGGTCGCGAGCTCGGTCAGCTCGCGGATCAGCTTCGTCGCCGCGTCCTCGGCCGCCGGCACCAGCGACGCGGTCGACCGGCTCCCCGCCGCGGCCGGCCCGTGGACCGTGCGGTTGGTGCCGATCTCGACCCGGAGCGCGTGCGGGTCGATCCCGAGCACCTGCCCGACCGCGGTGGCGAGGACGGTCCGGCTCCCGGTCCCGATGTCCTGGGTGCCGCAGCGGACCACGATCCCCGCCGCGCTCGCCTCGAGCTCGACCTGGGTCGACGGGTCGATGAACTCGAACCACCCGCCGATCGCGAGCCCGGTGCCCCGCCGGTACCGCCCGGTGTCCGCCGCGACCGGGCCGCGGTCCTTCCACGCCGGCAGCGCGTCGACCCAGTCGTACAGGTGGTTCCGGCACACGTTCGGGTCCCACCGCCGGCGGAGCGCGACCGGGTCTTCGCCGGCCTCGTGCGCCATCTGGTCGACCGCCCCCTCGAGCGCGAAGAACGCCGCCGGGCCGCCCGGGCCGCGCATCGGCTTGCCGACCGGGCCGTGGGTCAGGACGTCGTAGTCGTCGAGGTCCTTGTTCGGCGTGTCGTACACGATCCGGGTCAGGTACGACAGGATGTGCCCCACGCCGGCGCCCGAGTCGCCGTACGACCGCTGGGTCAGCCCGACGAGCGACCCGTTCGACATCCCGATCGCGAGCTCGACCTGCTGCCCGGGGCGGAACCCGCCGACCATCAGCTCGCTCGGCCGATCCCACGCGACCTTCACCGGGGCGCCGGCGGTCCGGGCGAGCTCGATCGCGATCACCGCCTCGATCTGGAGCCCGGCCTTCGCCCCGAACCCGCCGCCGACGTACGGCGTGTGGACCGTCACCGACTCCTTCGGGACCGCGAACCGCTGGGCCACGTCCTCGCCGAGCCAGTACACGGTCTGGGTGCTGGCCCACAGCTCGATCGACGTCGGGCTGGTCCACCGGGCGACCGCGGCGTGCGGCTCGAGGGTCGTGTGGAGCTGGACCTGGGTCCGCCAGGTGCCGGCGGTGACCCGGCCGTTCAGCCGCGCCTCCTCGATCCCCTTCCGGCCGGCGCGCGGGCGGGCGAGGAACGACAGCGACACGGGCCCGCGCAGGTTGCCGTCCCACCCGGCGGGCAGGATCGGCCCCTCCGACGCGCTCGGGGCGTCCTTCGCGGACTTCTTGCTCGAGTACACCAGCGGCGCGCCGGGGCGCTGCGCGGCCTCCATCGACGTGACCGACGGCAGGACCTCCCACTGGGGGACGAGCTTCGCGACGGCCTCGGCGGCGGCGGCCGGGCTGTCGGCGGCGACCGCCCACACCTCCTGGCCGCAGTACCGGACGAGGCCCCCGTCCGCGACCAGCCGGTATGCGCCCTTCACCCCGGGGACCGCGCGCGCGGCCCGCTCGTCGAGCGACTGGAGCCGGGCGGAGGCGTGCGGCGACCGGTACACCGCGGCGGACAGCAGCCCGTCGAGCACCACGTCGACGGTGTACGTCGCGGCGCCGGTGACCTTCTCCGGCCCGTCGATCCGGTCGAACGCGACCTCGGTGCCGTCGTGGTCGCCCCGACAGGCGGCGGCGACCGCGGCGTAGATGTTCTCGTACGCGCCGCACCGGCACAGGTGGCCCGCCAACGCCTGGGCGATCGCGTCGCGCGACGGCTCGGACGCGCCGTGGTTCGACCGCCACTGGTCGTGGAACGCGGCCGCCTCGACCACGAACCCGGGGGTGCAGTACCCGCACTGGAGCGCGTCGTGGGCCAGGAACGCCCGCTGGACCGGGTGCATCGCCGCCGGCGACGACGTGCCGAGCCCCTCGACCGTGGTGACCCGCCGGCCGTGGAGCGCGATCGCTGGGAGCAGGCAGCTCACGTGCGGCTGACCGTCGAGCTGGACGGTGCACGCGCCGCAGGTGCCGGCCCCGCACCCTTCCTTGGTCCCGGTGAGCCGGCAGGTGTCGCGCAGCAGGTGGAGCGCCGACGCCTCGACGTCGACGGTCAGCGCCTGATCGGCCCCGTTCAGGG